>CAYGRH010000055.1:5332-13483 GCA_964352165.1 uncultured Hyphomicrobiaceae bacterium
GGCCGCGATGCGCCAGCAGCCAGCCATTGCATGCGTGCAAAGACAATCTTTGGGCGAACAATGAAGACGGTTGGAGCTTATGCGGAGGCGAGCTTCGACGCTTCGGGCAGGTCATAAAGCTTGAGACGTCCGACGCCCATCGGATCGTTAAACGGGAACCGCTTCGTCTCACAGAGAGCGCGGAATCAAGCCGGGGCGCTCCGCATAACCGTTTTCGGGGCGACACGCATTGCCCTAGGTTCAGTACACTTTTGCTCTGCGTTAGGGTGCCGCCAGATGTCGGCCCCTTCCGTTACAACCTCAAGCGGTTCAGAAATTCTCGCCGAATGCCTGACGCATGAGGGCGCGCTGACGTGCTTCCTTCGAGCGGCGCTTCTTGCTGGCGCGACGCTTGCGCTCGGACCGAACTGCTGCAGCTTCCGCAGCGTCGGGCTGCAAGGGAGCAACGACAGAGTCGTGAGACAAAGCCCCGAACTGCTGATTGCCGCCGGGCGTATTCTGGTAGGGCGTCGCGACGTAATCGGGGGGTGTGGGCTGGCGGCCATCTGAGGATTCAAACGGAGACCGAGCTGCACGAGCCTCGATGTGTTCCAACGGCGGACCGCCTACAGCCATCCTCCCTTCGAGGGGAGCGACACCGCTGCCTGTGCGAGCAAGCATGGGACCCGTGACGAGACCGTTGTCGCTGCTTGAACCGGTTGGGGCACCCGACGAACTTCCGGCGATCCGTGTTTTCATTCTGCGGTCGAAGTTGGCGCAGGTCATGCCGGTATGCGATCGCAGAAGGGCCAAGCTTGAGACATCGGGCCGTCTAGGGTCGAGAGAGGCTCCATTCAAAGCCGCAAATCGAAGCAGGGCCTGACGGGATTCTTCACCCCAGACCCCATCGGCTGCCCCCTCGTAGCATCCCACGCGCTTGAGTTCACTCTGCACCGAACTCCATAACCCGCGCTGAGCCACTTCACGGGCGAGACCGTCGCTGGAAGGTCCCACTGCGTTTGCAGGGGAGGATGAAACTGTTGGTTCTAACTGAGGTGCCGCAGAAGCTGCCGCAGATATTTGCGCAGAAGGCACGGGTGCATCAGTAGCGATGCCGGCCACCTCTATGCGCACATTGTCGTTGCGTGGATGGGTTGAATACCCAGATGCCAGAGCCCTACGGTCCACTGCTGCTGGTGCGGCTTGCCCAGTTGGCAGGACATCCGGAACAAACGCCAGTCGGACTTCCGGATTGTCGCCAGGCGCTGGCATTGCCAGCAGTTGCTTGCGGAGTTGGACGAGATTTTCAGCAGGGAGGCGCTCGGGAGCGAACAATTGCCAGCCCATGAGCCAGCCAACAGCCAGTAGTCCCAATCCGAACAACGTACGCATCACTAAGTCCTTACACTCGACCCGATACTCGTTGGGGAGGTAAAACCAGTTGTCCTCAATGAATTCGGGTCTTCATCACAGCCGACTATGGCAGTTCGATCGAACGAACTCTCTAATCTGCCGTGGCGTTCCTACTTATGGTAAACATTATCCTGCTTATTGAGGCGGTGCAATGTCGGCCAGCGCAGAAATGAGCCCAACTTGTGCGTGCTCGTCTTAAATCGCTGCTGATCGCTAACGTAAAGTGTACCGATGTCCCCGGAGACTAACGACACTGACACTTTCATCGGCCCAGCTTCATCGGCCAAGCACGGGTTGATTGATCCCGTCCGGACGTGGCGAGGCTGCCGGCGCATAGCCAGCTGTTCCAGTCGCTCATTTCCAGAGGGCAAATTCCCAAGAGTTCGAAGCGAGACGTCTCTTGTCAGCGGCGCAGGTTAGCTGCCTTGGCCGATGGGGAAAGTCTTCTGCCAGTTCGCACCGTCTGAATCGCGCATGACGATATCGAGCTTCGAGGAGCCATTCCTGCGGAAGTCGAAATCGATTGCAGGATTCTGCGATAGGGTCATCGAACCCTTCATCGCGAATACGCGCTCGCCGCCCTGGTTGACTTCGATGTCGGTCACAATGCGCAGCGGCACATAAAGCAGCGTGATCTGGTCGAGCACCATTCCGGTGTGATTGGGGTGCGAAACTTCCAGGTGAGCCTGGTTGATCAGGGATGACGACGCCGACATCGAGACGCTCTTTTGATCGAATGTCATCTGGCCCATGCTGGCTGCGATCTCCGCGGGGTCGCCAGCGGGCGGGGCAGAGCAGGACGCCTGGCCACCAGCGAATTTCACATGCCGCTCGATCATATAGAGCTGGCCATCACTCGCCTCTACGACGGCGCGCACGTCGGTCGCCTCGTTGAGCCGGAACTTAGCGGCGAGAGCGACATCCGAGCGGCTTTCGCCAAGCTCAAACACCGCAGCAACCGGTGAGGGGTTTTCGTCAACAATGAAGCTGACGGATTTAATAGTGCGGCCATCAGTGAGCTTGGCTTTGACCGAAAGCGGCACGTTGCTCTGATCGGCGGGACGGGTTGGCGCGGAGAACTCCATCATGCCGCGACCATCGGCGATGGGCCGGTCACCGAATACATCCGGCTTCAGGCCGTCCCAAGTCGATTGTGCAATGGCTGGGCTGGCGAGAAGACCTGAGGCGAGCGCCAGCCCCGTAATAAGGGCCGCACCGCGAGACGAGAACGTTTCGGAAATCCGCATGAATTTGTTGCGCCGAGCGGCGCCCCCCGGTCGATGATCTGGGACAATAATGGCGTGCGACCTGCAATTTAGCGCACGAACGTTCCAGAAAATCCCTCGAATTGAGCAAAATGTCAATGTTGCGGTGCGGTATTGGATTGACCTGCTGTCCAAAAATCAGGCCCGTCGATCAAGCTCCGGCGGCAGGCCGCCAGCCAGCCTCAGCCGCATCGCCCTCACTGCAGAACCAGCGCTCGCCTGAGCGTTCGCTGATGCGGACCTTGTCATACCAGGGGCTCCAAGGCGTGTGGTATATGCGATCACCCGACTGCGAAATGTTGCCCTTGATCGCGCAGCCGCTCGGGGCGGTCGTTTCGGCAGTCGACCATCGTCTGGCGCGATAGGCCCAGGCCGTTTGTGCAGGTTCGTTGGACGCCCAAATTCCGGCGCGGGCCGACTTTGCAATCGCCTCTTCTGCCACATAGGTGTCGGAATACTTGACGAACGCCCAGGCGAGGCCGGCGCGAACCATCTCCGCGTTGACATCTTTTCCGCGCGCAAAGCACACGCCGATCAGGCGGTCGTACCGGTCCCTGCCGCGGCTCTTACAGGTCAAAGGCGCCGTGCTGATCATCTTTTCAAGAGCGCGGGTCGCTGCGCGGCCGCAGCGCCAAGTTGCAACCAAGCGGCCCGGGCAGCGCTGTCCGGATTCGGGTGCATCGATACCTTCGAGGCGAATACGGATATCGCCGATATCTACGGTGTCGCCATCGATCACGCGGGCATGCCCGGACACGACATCGGTGCTGGCATCTCCGCTGGCGACGGCGGGCATGGCCTGAAGGTCGTGCGACCTCTCGGAAAACGTCATGAATTGTGCGACCGCCAGCGCAGGAGCCACCAGCAGAACGACACGCAGAAACTTGGAATATTCACGCATAGGTTGATTCCATGCGTGATTCGGGTGGCTGGATGGAGGCTGGATTCTGACGCAGTTAAGGCGTTACGCACAGCTATCAATGTTGCGTCTACAGACAAATGGGGAGGATTTGCCTGCCGATTGTGCCGCGTTACGTCAGCTCCATTGGATGCAACCAATGATTGCAGCCGACAGGAGTGTCGTCAGAAAACCGATGACGACGGCGCGCGGCGCAAGCGTGACGATTTCCACGCGCCGCTCAGGTGCCATCGCGGTCAGGCCGCCGATGAGGATGCCGAGCGACCCGAGGTTGGCGAAACCGCACAGGGCGTATGTCACGAGGAGGCGCGACCTCTCGCTCAAAGCGCCGTCGCCGGTCAGCGGGATCTTGGACAGCTCAAGGTAGGCTAGGAATTCGTTCAACACGAGTTTCTGGCCGAGCAGGGCTCCGACTGTGGGGGCCTCAGACCAGGGGATACCGATAATGAATGCAAGTGGCGCCATCAGAAAGCCAAGTGCGGACTGAAGCGTCAGCGAATAGCCCATCGGTTCGGCGATGGCTGCAATCATGATGTTGACGAGCGCGACCAGCGAGACGATCACGATCAGAAGGGCTGCAACCGTTGCGACGAGATTCAAGCCCTCGATTGCGCCTTGTGTAATGGCGTCCATGCTGGACTGGGGCGCATTATCCATGCCGATGGCGGCTGTTCGCGGGCCGCCTTCGAAATCCTTCGGAACGGCGAGGCGCGCCAACATCAACGCCCCTGGCACGTTCATGAGAGAGGCGGCCAACAAGTGGCCGGCGACGCCCGGCACCGTGGGTGCGAGAATGCTTGCGTAAAGCGCCATCACTGTGCCGGCGACCGTCGACATGATGACGACCATGGCTGCGAATAGCGCGCCGCGGCCCATCTCCTTGATGTAGGGACGAATAAGCACCGGGGCCTCGATGATGCCGAGGAAGATGCTGGCGGCAGAAACGGTAGCAAGCGGTCCGCCGGTGCCTGCGGTGCGCTGAAGCAGCAGTGCAAAGGCCTGGACTACGCGCTGAAGTACGCCCCAGTAATAGAGCAGCCGCACAATTGCACTGAGCACCAGAATGATGGGCAGCACGCGGAAGGCGACCAGATAGGCGTTGCCGGGATCGGTCGTCTCAAAGGGGGCAGCCCCGCCAGCGAGATAGCCGAACAGCAGCTGAGCGCCCTGGTCCGTTGCTGTCTGCAAAGCGAACACGCCAGCACCAAGGGCGTCGAAAACCACCCGGGCAAACGGCATTTTCAGCAGCAAAAGGGCGATGAGGAACTGCACGGCAATGGCGCTCAACGCGATGACGGCAGCACGGCGCGGCCCCATGAGTTCGCGGGTTTCGCAAAATGCCCAGACGGCAAGCGGGATCAAAATGACCCCGGCAAGAGACTGAAGTGCCAGCATGCAATGTCGTCCTCCCCCGGCCGCGTTGCGACAACCCGGCTATGCGCCCTGTGTAAATGAAAGGGCGGGTGAGTGCGACCGGCGACAAAACGATGTGTTGCATGTTTGCCGCACAGGTGCGCTGCACTTTTGGCGTGCGGGAGACTTATCGCGCGCCCTCACAAACAACCACGCTCGCAGTTCGCCTTCAAAAACTTCGTTGGAAAACTCCGTGAACTAACAGCACCCACCGTTCCACAACGTGACATATTCATCGCCTAGCTCTACCAAGCTTACTGAGTATCTCATTAGGTTTGCCACTTGCTGGCCGCGTTCAATGCCATGATCAAGACGATCACCTGCAGCCGGCCCCGAAAAGCAATCTGCCCTGCCCGCCGAATTGTCTGAAAGGCTCGAAGATGACGAACCGCACCCAGCCGCCGAGATTTGAAGATCACAGGCCTCGCAGGGACGGAGGGCCGGGCGGAAACGGGCGCGGTCCAGGTGGTGGCGGCGGTGGAGGCCAACGCCCGCCGGGGCCGCCGCGTCAGCCGGGGGGCAGGCCGCAACCGCAACGGCGCGGTCCTCCGCCACAGGCGCGCAGTTCAAGCGGCTTCGGTGTCGGATCGTTCTTGCTGTACGGGCTGTTGGCGATCGTGGCTCTGGTCGGTGCCGGTTTTGCCTATCTGTTGATCGCCCCGCCGACGGACCTTATTCGCGAGCAGATGATCTCGCAGGTGCGCGAACAGACAGGCCGCACACTGCGTATCGACGGTTCGACGGGCCTGACTTTCTATCCGTCCATCGGGATTCAGATGGGTGACGTGTCCCTTAGCGCGCCTCCGGGCATGTCGGCGCCGCCGACTGTGAAGATGAAGTCGCTGACGGTCGCGGTGAAAGTGCTCCCGCTGTTGTCGCGCCAGATCAGTGTCGACACTCTTGTTCTGGACAAACCCGTGTTCGATCTGCGCGTCGACAAGGCAGGTAAGAAGAGCTGGGACTTCGCGTTTGACGCTGGCGGGTCCAAGCCCGTTCGGTTTGCTGAAGCCAAGAGTTCAGGTTCGACCGCGAATGACGGTGGCCTTATCCAACTCGCGCAGGCGGGGTCCGGTGGCAGCGGCGATGCGATGGCATCGCTCGACAATCTTTCCCTCGGCGATGTGCGTATCGTTGATGGGACGTTGAATTACACCGACGAGGGCACCGATGCCCGCCAAGAGGTTCGCGCCATCAACGTCAAGGTGGGGCTTGATGCCATCGCCAAGCCTTTGACGGCCGCCGGTGATCTCAACTGGAAGGGCGAGAAGGTCGCATTCGACGCCAAGCTGACGTCGCCGAAACTGGTGATGACAAACAAGCCGGGCGATCTGGTCGTGACCTTTGCCGCCAGGCCGGTAACCGGTGGGTATGACGGCAAGATCCAAACCGCGGACGCCTTGCGGCTCGATGGCGCGCTGAGTGCGGATGCGCCTTCACTGAGGGCGCTGGCCGCCTGGACCGGAACGGAACTTCCGAAAGTCAGCGGCTTCGGGCCGCTTAACATCAAGGGCAGGCTCCAGGCCGACGGACCAAGCTACACCCTGAGCAACGCGAGCCTCGGCTTGGATGGCGCTACGGCGACCGGTGAGATTTCGGCGCGGACCGATGGAGTGCGGCCGAAGGTCAATGCGAACCTGCGGCTGTCGCAGCTCGATCTCAACAAGTACATCAGCGATGAACCGAGCCCTGCTGCGGGCCGAGGCGGCGGTGAAAAGTCATCGGGCGGAAAGCCATCTTCCATCGAAGACATTTTGAAGCGTGAGGATGGAACCCGTGTGCGGGGCTATTCGCAGCGCGCGGGATGGAGCACGGACCCGATCGACCTGTCTTCGCTGGGGCTCGTCGATGCGGACGCCAACCTGACTGTCGGTCAGTTGTTTTTCAAGAACATCAAGGTCGGCCAGTCGGTGATCAAGGTCGCGCTGGTTGACTCACAGATGCGCGCCGATCTGACCGAAATGCAACTTTACAGTGGTCGCGGCCAGGGCATCGTTACTGTGGATGCCACCGCTCCGGCAAATTCAGCCGTCGGGGCGAACTTCGCTATCGACGGAGTGGCAGCTCAAGACTTCCTCAAGGATGCAGCCGACATCAATTGGCTGTCGGGGCGGGGTAACCTCAAGCTTGCCATCGCGACCCGCGGCGGAAGCCAGAAGGATTTCGTGGAGGCACTCAACGGCACAAGCGAATTCTCCTTCCTCGATGGCGCGATCACCGGCTTCAATCTGTCGAAGGCGATCCGCGAAGTCTCGCAGGGCAATTTGCGCGGACTGACCTCATCTTCCGCTGAGAAAACCGACTTCAGCGAACTGGCTGCGACCTTCAAAATCACCAACGGCATCGCGCAAAACGATGACCTGAGGCTGGCTTCGCCATTGCTGCGGGTCGGGGGCGCCGGGGAAATTCGCCTGCCAGCGCGTGAAGTTGACTACACGGTCAAGCCCAAGCTCGTCGCTGCGCTCGAAGGGCAGGGAGGGGCAAGCGGGCTTTCCGGGCTCGAAGTGCCGGTGCGTATCCATGGATCGCTCGACAACCCGCAATACACACCCGACTTCAAGGGGCTGGTTTCAGACCCGTCAAAGGCGGTCGATGCCGTGAAAAAGTTGGGCGAGCAGTTCAAAGGCAAGAAGGCCGGAGAGATCCTCGATGGGCTTCTGGGCGGGGGTGATTCGGGCTCGGGCAACGGCAAGGTGGACGGCAAGAAGCTTCTCGACGGGCTTTTCGGGCGCTGAGACCGGCTTGCCGGCCGCATGAAAACCTCAGGTGGCGGATTTCTCTCGCCCTTGCGGTTTGCGAATGGCAGCGGCTTGCGCCGTCGAGGCGGAAGTCGAGAAATCGGCCTATGTCAGCCCCCTGGGCTGTCATAAAGGCCCGTATGCGCTCCTTCGCGCTAACCCCTCTTAATGCTTCGTGAAAACGCGAAAAAATTTTTTCGCCCCCAGCCCGATTTTTTTCTTGCATCAAGGGGGTGCTGCCGTCATATCCAGTCCCTCTCGTTCGTCCACCTGCCCCAAAGGTCAAGAGTTTCTTGGCATCAAAAGGTAAGGAGCCGGACGGGTCACATCTATCTGCTGGTTGGGGAGGGTCCGATGGCCTATGACGACACCCTCTTCCAATTGGGGATGGACTTGACTCGTTCAAGCACCGCCCAAAAGGAAGATC
>CAYGRH010000056.1:0-13194 GCA_964352165.1 uncultured Hyphomicrobiaceae bacterium
GACGACAACGGCCATTGCGAGACGATGAGGCCAACCCCGGCGGCAGCCGCAATCAGCAGAGGGCGGTGGAGATTGGCTGCCACTTCGTCGGCGTTGCGCGCGCCTACAGCCTGGGCCGTCAGACCGGTGGTGCCCATGCGCAGAAACCCGAAGGCCCAGTACAATAAACTGAAAACATTGGCTGCGACCGCGACCGCGCCGATCAGGTGGGCTTGGCCTAGCTGTCCGATGACGAGCGTGTCGACGAAACCGATCAGCGGTGTCGTTACGTTGGACAGCGTGATCGGGATGGCGATTGCGAGTACAGCCCCGTTGGTCAGCGGCCTGCCGGGGTCATAGGTTTGCCCGCTCACGGACGGCGGTCGTCTTGTCCGCGCCCGCCGATAAGGCCAAAGACACGTGCGAGCAACCAGATGGGAACAACCAGCATCGCACCCAGCAGCAGATGGCTGAACAGCCATTCCACGCTGCCGAAGCCGAGGTCATAGATACGCCTTGCCAGAATATCCAGTCTCTGGAACAGGTTGGCCGGGGTGATGCCAAGTGTGGACAACACGATGCCGACCACAACCGACAGCAGGATCAGGCGGATGATGACGCCAAGCGGATTGCCGCCGAAAATTGACCGTGTGTCCATGGGTTTGCTTCTTCCTGCTCGTCATTGGCCGCGCATCATCGGAAAGCGGCGTAGCATACAACCGCGATC
Organism: uncultured Hyphomicrobiaceae bacterium; assembly: GCA_964352165.1. Taxonomy (GTDB): domain Bacteria; phylum Pseudomonadota; class Alphaproteobacteria; order Rhizobiales; family Hyphomicrobiaceae; genus CAYGRH01. The sequence continues at coordinate 707 of CAYGRH010000056.1, forward strand.
GATGCGACAGGCTCGCGTTGCGCAATCCTTTCGGCGCGAAACGCACGTATACTTTCCAACATGAGTGTGGACAAAGCCAGCATAACGCCTGCCCGCCGAGGACGGAGCCAACCCAAGGTTTCAGCCAAAACCGCCGGGACGGCCAAAAAGGCGTTGAGGCCGCGAAAAGCCGCCAAGACCCAGGCGGCAAAGGGCGAGCTTTCAGCGGAGCCATTGCCCTTGCAATTCGCGTGTTGGTTTGCGCAGCGCGGCTGGTCGCCCAGACCGCATCAGATGGCGCTGTTGGAAAAGTCGCGCGAAGGCGCCTCCACACTGCTGATCGCACCCACCGGCGCCGGCAAAACGCTTGCCGGGTTCCTGCCGAGCCTTGTCGATCTTGTTGAAGCGCGCAATTCGAAACGGCAGCGGCGGGGAGCGGGGCTACATACGCTTTACATTTCGCCGCTGAAGGCGCTCGCCGTCGATGTGGCGCGAAACCTGGATGCGCCCATCGCGGAAATGGGGCTTGCGATCAAGGCGGAAACCCGAACCGGCGACACGCCGGCGGGGAAACGCTCGCGTCAGCGCACGCGCCCGCCTGATATTCTGCTGACGACGCCGGAGCAAGTGGCACTACTGCTCGCCCATCCCGACGCGCCGTTTCTGTTTGCCGACCTCGAAACCGTGATCCTCGATGAGCTCCATGCCATCAGCGGGTCAAAGCGCGGCGACCTGCTGTCGCTCGACATCGCGCGACTGCGGCGTCTTTCACCGTCATTGAAGACCATCGGCCTGTCCGCCACTGTGGCGCGGCCAAGTGAACTGCGTGCCTATCTCGTGGATCAGTCGTCGCCGGATACTCACCTTGAATTGTCCGATGTCGTGTTTGCTCAGGCGGGAGCGAAACCGCAGATCAAGATCCTCGAACTCGATGAGCCGGTGCCGTGGTCGGGGCATTCGGCGCGCTATGCCATGCCGTCGGTCTATGAGGCGATCAAGACGCACAACCTCACGCTTGTTTTCGTCAATACGCGCATGCAGGCCGAACTGACGTTCCAGGAGTTGTGGCGGGCCAATGACGCCAGCTTGCGGATTGCATTGCATCACGGTTCGCTGGACGCAAGCCAGCGGCGCAAGGTGGAAGCGGCCATGGCGGCGGGGCAACTTGATGCGGTGGTCGCCACATCGACGCTCGATCTGGGGATTGACTGGGGGGACGTGGATCTCGTCGTACACATCGGTGCGCCCAAAGGGGCCTCGCGGCTGGCGCAGCGCATCGGCCGGGCCAACCACCGGATGGATGAGCCTTCAAACGCGATCCTCGTGCCGTCGAACAGGTTTGAAGTTCTCGAATGCCGGGCGGCTGTCGATGCGGCATATGCAGGCGAACAGGACGTGGCATTGTCCCGTGCAGGTGCGCTCGATGTATTGGCCCAGCATGTGCTCGGCATGGCCTGTCAGGAACCGTTTCATGCCGATCAGCTGTTTGAGGAAATCCGTTCGGCATCGCCTTATTCCTGGGTCTCGCGCGAAACGTTCGACCGGGTCATCGATTTTGTTTCAACTGGAGGCTACGCGCTCAAAGCCTACGACCGGTTTGCGAAACTGAGGCCTACCGGCGACGGCCGGCTGCGGGTCTCCAACAAATCTGTTGTGCAAGCCTACCGTCTCAACGTCGGCACCATCGTCGAGACGCCGATGATCAAGGTGCGACTTGCAGGGCGGGGTAAGGGCGGCAAGTCCGGCCGGGCTGCGGCGGCTGGCGCAGGCGGGTCCGGCCCGCGTCCGCTGATGGGTGGGCGCGTCCTTGGCGAAGTTGACGAGTACTTCATCGAGCAAATGACTCCGGGCATGACGTTTGTCTTCGGCGGGGAGATTTTACGCTTTGAGGGGCTTCGCGAGACCGAGGCGCTGGTGACGCGCTCGGCATCCGCAGATCCGATGATCCCAAGCTATCCTGGCGGCAGTTTTCCACTTTCAACGCATCTTGCTGCACGTGTGCGAGCGATGCTGTCGGAGCCGCAAAGCTGGTCGGGGCTGCCGCTGCCGGTGGCCGAATGGCTCAGCCTCCAGGTCGAGCGCTCGCTTATGCCGGGACGCGATGAAGTGCTGGTGGAGACGTTCCCGCGCTCGGGCAAACACTATCTCGTTGCCTACCCGTTTGAAGGGCGGCTCGCGCATCAAACGCTTGGAATGCTCTTGACCCGGCGACTGGACCGCATCGGTGCGCGCCCGCTCGGGTTCGTGGCCAACGACTATGGCCTTTCGCTTTGGTGCGTGAACGACCTGAACGCGATGATCGCATCGGACGGCCTCAATCTAGGAGCGCTGTTTGAAGAAGACATGCTGGGCGATGACCTCGATGCCTGGCTTGCCGATTCAAACCTCATGAAACGGACCTTCCGTCATACGGCTGTGATTGCAGGGCTGATCGAAAGGCGGCATCCAGGGCGCGAAAAATCAGGGCGGCAAGTCACCATGTCCACCGACCTCATCTACGACGTGTTGCGGCGTCACGATCCCGGCCATGTCCTGCTGGAAGCGGCATGGACGGATGCCGCTGCGGGACTGTTGGATATCTCGAGGCTTGGTGCCTTCCTCAAGCGGATATCCGGCCACATCCGCCATTCTCCGCTGGAGAGGATTTCGCCGCTGTCGCTGCCGATACTCTTGGAAATCGGGCGCGAGGCCGTCGGGAGTTCGGCGCGCGAAGACATTCTGCGCGAAGTCGCCGAGCAGCTGATCCGCGATGCGACTGACTCGCAGCACGATATCAGCGGCAATTTGCGCCTGCCGCGATCAACAGAAGTTTGATGCTTGAGTGCTGCGCTTGCACGCCAGCGAGGGTAGCATCGACCGAATCAGTCGAATTTAAAGGAACGCGAACGATGCTTGAGCTTAAGCCCGAGCGCATGGGTGTGAGCGACTTTTCAGAACAACCAGTTTCGATCTGCGGCAAGTCCTTTGTTGCTGATATGTCGGGCGCATTGTTCTGGCCGGCTGAAGACTGCCTGATCGTCGCGGACCTGCATCTGGAAAAAGGCTCGTCGTTTGCCCAGCGCGGTCAGATGCTACCGCCCTTCGATACAAAAGAGACGCTACAGAAACTTGCCGCCGTTATCGACAAGTATGGGGCGACTTCGGTGATCGCGCTCGGCGACAGTCTGCATGACAGGGGCGCGGCGGAACGGATTTCGGCTGCCGACCTTGAGACTTTGCAGATCATGCAGGAGGACTGCGAGTGGATCTGGGTAACGGGCAACCACGATCCGGAAATTGCGCCTCGCCTCGGCGGGCATGTGTTCGAGAGCGTTTCGATCAGCGGGATTTCACTGCGCCACGAGCCGACCCTCACACGCACCACGCATGAGATCGCCGGGCATCTGCATCCAGCAGCCAGATTTTCACGCCACGGCTATGCGATCCGCAGACCCTGCTATATCTCCAACGGCCTGCGCCTCGTGATGCCGGCGTTCGGCACATATGCAGGCGGCTTGAACGTGCTGGACGATGCCTTCCTGCCGCTGTTCGGCAATGACGGCATGATGGTGTGGATGCTAGGGCAGGAGGGGCTGTACCCAATCGCGACGCGCATGTTGCGGCCGGACTGAGCACCAAGAGCCGCAATGGCAGGATCGAATGGACAACCTCCTGAAAGTTCACAGCTAGCGCGTCTTGCGGCTGAAGATTGCTGAAGCCAGAAGGCCGGAAATGACCGCCATGAACACGGCGAAAAGGCCGTAAAGAAACGGCTGTTCGAAGGCGAAACCGTGCATCAGCTTTTCAAGCCCCTCGCGGCGCATCTCAACTTTCGATTCAAAGTTGGTCAGAAGCTGGCCGTCCCGGAACAGGAAGATCCGCGTTGCCAGCGGGCCGACGGGAACGTTCGCCGGCAGCTTCACGGTTGAGCGGAACAGGCTCTTGCCGATGAACTCAACGCCATCGCCATCTTCCTTGTAGAGCCCTTCCTTGTGCTTCAGGCGAACCACCGCATCCTTGAATTCGGCAAGCTGGTTCGGGCCCACTCCGATCTCTTCAAGCATCTCGGCTGACGGCCGCATCACCACATGGTCAAAGCCGATGGAGTTTTCGCGAAGGGTGCGACGCGGTGCGATCTCGTCAATCGGCCGCGTGGAGTAGATCGCATAGTAGCTCGGGGCATCCTCGAACCGGACGGCCTTGGTATTGATCCAGATGCCGCCAACCCAGCTCTTGCGCCGCGAAATCACCGGCTCGTGGGTGCCCTCGACAAGAATGACGACGTCATAGATGGGATTGAGGTGGTCTTGCTGGCGGGAGTTATCGATCGCGCCAAAGATCACGATCTCCGTTCCCGAAAAGGCCGACGTGACGGCAACGCTGCGGGTTGAAATATCGGCTTCCACGGTCTCGGGAAGTTCTGCAGTTGCGATCGGGGCGACTTCAGCGCCGGGCAATCCGGGGAAGGGCCCGGATGCGGGGGGTACGCTGATCGCCGGGCGTTGAGGCTGGGCGCCAGCGTCAGCCGCAGGCTTGTCGGTGCCCGCAGTTTCCGGCGCCTGTGTGGCACCTGTTGGCTGCGCGGCTTCCTGTGCGTGTGCTGATAACGGCCGACCGGCCAAATCAAACGGGACGATAAGGCCCAATGGCATCAAAAGCCCGACCGCCAGAGCAAGGCCGATTGGCTTGCGCAAGCCTTCAGGTCTCCGGTTCCATGCTGGCGGGACAGTGGTCGGTCGTGTGCGCATCAATGGCCTCCAATCACAGGGCTCAGCGAATACAGGTCTTGAGGCGTGACAACAAGATCAAAACCCATGCGAAAACAAACAATCACCACCAGGGCTGCAAGCAGGAACCTCAATTGCTCGCCTTCCAGCCTCTGGCCGGCTTCGGTTCCGAGCTGTGATCCGACGACCCCTCCGATCATGGGGAAAAGCGCCAGCACGACATCTACAGAATGGTTTGCCGTCGCCTGCAGAGCGACTGTTAGCGCAGTCACAAAAACGATCTGAAATTGGGACGTTCCCACCACCACCCTTGTGGGCACCCGCAACAGATAGATCATGGCCGGGACCATGATGAAGCCGCCGCCGACGCCGAACATCCCCGACAAAAAAGCCGACGGCGGCGCCCATGCCGACGTAGACCAGGACGTTGACCGTCATCTCGGCGATCGGAAGATAGAAATTCATGCCGATGTCACCTTTGACGGTACGGCTCGCGCAAGACCTTGGAACCAATGATGTCGTGTTTTGGAAGTGACGTCCCGGTAAGCCGCGGCGTCATTTGAATCCGGCGGCAGGGCTCCGTGGATGAGGCTCGGGGTCAGAGAATTGCCTGCCTGGGTCAGCCTGGCTCCCGGGAGGGAGAGAAGCGGGCAAGGGCAATCAACTGACGGGGAGCTTCTGGGAGGAATGCGCCTCGACGACGATGGCTCGTTGGCTGCGGCGGGGTCAATGCGACGGATCGTAATTTTCTCACAATGCCATCTGCCATACGCCGCCCTCAGCGGGGCCGCGCGATCCGCGCCGAACGCCAGCTGGCGAAGGGGTTCTTGAAACTATTCGACCGCGGAAGACGATGTCATCCGCGGCCGGTGTGTTGCTATGTGTCGCAGGGGAACGCGACCGGGAGGTCAGCCGCTATAGCCGCCACTTTCCCGTGATTTCCAATCTTCGCCCGCGGCACTTGCATCATTGACGATATCTTCCGTCGGCTTAACGCGCCAGGATGCGTAAAGGCGGCTGGCCTCAAGGAATTCCGACGATGACAGTTCCTTTTTGATGGCATCGCGGCGCTTGACCGCTTCCTTGTCACCGGCGCGGGCGGCCAGTGCGTAAAGTTTGTGGGCCTGCACCAGGTCTTTCGATACACCGAGACCGTTCTCATACAGGACGGCAAGGTTGTACTGGCTGTCGCCAAGGCCACGCTCGGCGGCTTGGCCGAACCAGTGGGCAGCCGTCAGATAATCCGGCGAGCCTTGCGCGCGGCCTGCACTGAGTACGGCCAGGTTGTGCATGGCTTTCACGTTGCCCTGTTCAGCGGCGCGCTGATACCACGTGCTGGCCGTTGCAGTGTCCTTGTCGACGCCGAGGCCGCGCTCATAAAGCGTTCCAAGGCGATACTGGGACTGGGCAAAGCCGCGGGAGGCGGAACGCTTGTACCAGCGTACTGCTTCCTTGAAGTTCTGGTCGGTGCCTTTGCCTTCGGCCAGGCGTGATGCGACCTGGAATTCTGCTGAAGGATCACCCTTGGCGGCAGCAATCCGCAGCGAGAATGGTCCGACCGTCGCCGGCGGCAGGTCAAGCGAGCGGCTGATGCCGCTTCCCGAAACCGGAGCTGCCTGTTCTTCAGTTGCGTTCTGCTGGTACTCCGGCAGAAGCGAAGCGGGCGTTGCCTGGGCGGCTGCAATGCCGATGTTCGTCGACATCTGAGCCATGGACTGGCGCTCCTGCAACAACGCGATCTGAGCAGGATCAAAGCGCGCGGACTGCATCTGAACAGCTATGCCGGGCAGCGTGCCGTCTGGATTTTTTGCCAGAGCGACGGGAGCAAAGGGCGAGCCCGTCGTGCCGAAGCCTTCGATCGGACCATCGATGATCTGGCTGCGGTCGCCGGTGCCCGAGGGTGCGGGAGCATTCTCGAACGGCGAATCCTCCTGGCCCGGAGCCATGTTTTCTTCAAAGCCTTCGGGCGGCGTGATGCCGGCGGGCAGGCCCTGATCGTTGCCGATGGTCTGCTCAACCGTCGGGGCTGCGTTTTCCGAATTGCCGGAATTGCGCGGCATCATCAACAACATGCCGGAGGTGGCAATCAACAGGATGAAAGCGCCAACGAGAAGCTTGCGGCGGGTCAGCCCGAAGATCGAGCGGCCGGCAGCGGCGGGATCGCCTGAGCCGGACAATGCTGCATCAACACCGGCGCTATGGCTCGTCGCCTCACCGATTGTGCTTCCGGGCAGCTTTATCGACAGGCCAGGGATCGAAAAGCGGCTTGCAGATTTCTCCGACTTTTCGGCAGCAGCTTTCTTCTTACCCTTGCCCTTGCGGCGTGCCTTCGGATCGACGATGCGGGTTGCTTCTTCGTCTTCTTGTGCTGTGGCCTTCTCCCTGGCGCGCTGAGCCTCGGCTATAAACTCCTGGCGAATGCGGTCGATGGCATTAACGGGGGGAAGATCGGGTGCGATGATGCCAGGTACGGGCTCATTGTGGCCCGAGAGATCTTCATGCGGACCCAGGTCATGCGGGAGCGAACTGTTTTCGTCTTGGTACTGGCCGGCACCAGGACGCTGGCCGCCAAATTCATCATTGGCATCTGCCATCCGCCCGTGGGCAAAGTCGTCTTCAAAGTCACCTTCGAATTCGGAGTTGCGTGAAATAAGCGCGGGAGCGCTCGTTTCGAAGTCCGTTTCGTTGTTTTCGTGCGGCAACGCGCGACCGGCTTCAGCGTGAACATCCTCGGCGTAGCCGTCTTCGGCGTAATTCTGTGGAGCTTCGCCAGCCATCTGTGCCAACTGCTCGATTGCTTCGACGCGGTCAAGAACGCTGATCATGGCCTGCTGAATGGTATCGAGCGTCCCAACGGTTTGAGCTTCGCCTTCGCGCCGCTCAACGAGCAGGGTTTCGAGCAGTGCGCGCAATTCGGATGAATCCACGCTTTCTCCACCCTTTTGCAAATCGGCGAAGCGCGCAGCGACGGTCTCGGCGGCGGCATTGGCAATGGCGTCGAAATCTGGACGCTCGTAGCCTTCACCGGTGGCCATCGAGGCCCCCATCCCGGCGCTCATGTCCGCAAACATCTGCGTCAGGCGATCATCGGAGAAGCGCTGCATCAGTTCCTGCAACTGCTCTTCTATCGTGTCGAGACGCCCGGCCTGAGCCTGCATCTGCTGGACCTGGGAGATGAGTTCTTCGAGTTGGGATTCGGCATGCTTCATGCCCTCACCGCCAGCATTTGCCGACAGAGATTCCATAGCTTCGGCGATCTGTTCCTGCAGGCGCTCGAAGCGATCGCCCAGCTCGTGAAGCTGGTCGTCGGGGCGCATTTCAATCAACGCGTGTTCGATGCGTTCGGCGATTTCGACAAAGCGCTCATCCAGCCACTGGCGTTCGGCTTCGCGCTCTTCGGCGAAATAAGCGGCATCAAATGCGGGTTCCTGGCGAACCTCGACTGCAGGCTCGTGAGCATGCGGCTCTGCCGAAAGGTTCAGCGGTGCCGTCATGTCGGGAGCAATTGATGGGGCTGCCAAGGCCATCGAGTGGGCGGAAACAGTGGAGCGGAAAAGGGCGCGATCATCTTCGATCACACGGGTGAGTGCTTCTGCATCGACTTCGTCCCAGGGTGCTTCGGGATTGCCCGGGCGCGTCGAGGCATTGTCGTCGATTGCATAAGCGTCGTAGTCGTCGTCGTGTTGATGGCCTGAGGCCTGCGAACCTGAAAGGTCGTCGTCAATCGTCTCAGTTTCAGTTGTTGCGGACCGCAATGGCATGACGAGCGCATGGTCGGCGGCATCGAAGCCATTGGCGACGTCTTCGGCATTTGCCGGACGGTTCATGGAGTTGGCCTCGGAATGGTTTTCAAGTTGGTCTTCAGGCAACTCGCTTGGCTCGGAGGCGCGGTCGTAGCCTTGGGATTCGATCTCGGCGTAAAAATCGTCTGCTTCGGAGTTCGCGACTTGGCCGGCTGGGGAAGCCGTTGCAATGGACGCAGCGTCATCGATTGCAGCGTCAGCGGGGGATGCGCTGTCGCGGTCAATTTGCAGTGCGGCGGGTTCACGGACACCGGCTTCAGAGATGCGTTCGGCCAGGAGGGCGATGCCGTCCTGGATGCGCTCGAAGGCAGAGGCATACGTTTCCGGTACCTTGGCGCGGGTGCGGCGGGCGTCGTCGCCCAGCTCAATCAGACGCTCGTGCATCTGACCCAACACTTCCGCGTGATGCCGGTTGGAGTCCTCGATCTGAGCGGCAATGAGCTTCAGAACGCTTTTCAGGTCGTCAGCGACACCGCCGTGATCTGCTGCTGGCTCTTGCAAGTTGTAGTCGTCAGAGAACGCCGCGGCGCTCTGGTTTTCCTGGTTAGACATGCTGGTCCCCATCCCACTTTTCGGGCCACTGGACGTGGCCCACATTTCCGCGAAAACACCGATGCTGACGGCGTCTCCACTGGGGAGGGATCGAGGGGCCGTGAAACCCCGATCGACGTGCCGAGCGTCATGTGCGAATTGGTTCTGACGCGGCACGAGCCTTGAACCGAACGAGCTAAAGCTCTCAATTCGCAGTAAATGATCGGTTAAGCGGTGTATCGGAACGGGCGAAGGCCCTGTTTGCAGGGGCTTTGACTCACGATAAACTTGGGAATGACTCTGCAACATGCAGAAAAACTGGCATTTCAGGCGAAATTGATTCGGTTTCTCCGCCAGGGCCCAATCCGTAACACCGTGGCGAAAGCCCCTTTTTCGAAGGTCGATTTCGCCATAGTTGAAGGGTATGCTTGTCTTGAGATGTCGAGTTGAGACCAGAGGTTGCCGGCTGCGGCTGATATTCCAGCGTCGTCGCCCAAATGGCTAAGCGGTGCGATGGGGCAGCAAACATGTCAGCCCGGCAACGCTGTGGGCGTTCTGGCTCGCGAGAAGCGACAACAGTTCAATTTGGAGGTTAGTGTCTTGCGAAAACTGGTCCCCGTAATCGGATTGGCCTTGATGATGGCCGCGCCGATCCTTCCGGTCTCCCAATTCCAGGCCCATGCAGCAGAAGTGCCAGATGGCGACCGTTACACGATGTCGCCCGTGGATGGCGGCTTTGTGCGGCTCGACAAGAAGACTGGTGCCATGTCGCTGTGCGGAAAGTCCGGAGATACCTGGACGTGCGAGGCGATGAAGGACAACTCCCAGGAACTGCGAGAGCAGCTTGATGCACTTCGGGCCGAAAACGCGGACCTCAAAGACGAGATCCGCCGGATGGAAGATGTGTTCGGGCTCAGCGGCAAACGCGATGGTGAAAGCGGGCCGGGACCGCAAGCCAATCAACCGCCCGGCAAGTTCAATCTGCCCAGTGAGAAAGACGTCGACAAGGCCATCGACTATCTGGAGGGCATGATCCGCAAATTCCGCGACCGGTTTGAGGAGTTCGGCGACAAGACCGACCCGGACAAAAACCCACCCAAGGAAGTAACGCCGCTTTAGACTCCGGCTGCGGCTTTCAACATTTCTCGGGTCATCTTGATTGGAACAGGTTTTCGGAAAACTCGTTGTTTCGACGACGCCTAAAGGTTTTGTCGACATCACTGCCCGCGTGGAGGGCTGGCTTGCGGAAACGAGCGCAGACCGGGGACTGTTGACAGTCTTCATCAGGCATACGTCGGCGTCGCTCCTGATCCAGGAGAACGCCGATCCCGACGTGACCGCTGACCTCGACGATGCTTTCGCCCGGATTGCGCCTGAGAATGCCGGATACCGCCACGACTGCGAGGGACCGGACGATATGCCGGCCCATATCAAGGCTGCGGTTATGCCTGTTTCGATCGGAATCCCGGTGCTCGATGGACGGATGGTGCTTGGCACATGGCAGGGCCTGTTTGTGGTCGAACACCGCGCACGTGCACACTCGCGTCAGGTCGCGATGCACTTTTCAGGCGATTTTTCCGGGCAGAGCTGAGGCTTACGGCTATCCCATCAACCTGGCACCGGGCCAATCATGTGTAGGCGGCATGGGCGCGGGTCGCTTCGATCAATTCGTGGATGATGCCCGGCTCCGTCATGGCATGCCCTGCATCGGCGACGATGCGAAGGTTCGCGCGCGGCCAAGCCTGTTTCAGGTCCCATGCGTTCTTGAGCGGCGTGATGACGTCATAGCGACCATGCACAATGGTGCCGGGAATGTCGGCGATGCGATGTGCGTCGGCGAGCAATTGACCGTCGCTGGTGAAGAACCCGGCGTTGACGAAGTAGTGGCTCTCGATGAGGGCGAAGGCCAGCGCGAAAGCGTCGTTGTCGAAGATGCTCAATCGTTCGCGATGCGGCAGAAGCGATACCGTTGTCCCCTCCCATACACCCCAAGTGCGGGCCGCCAGTCGGCGCGCGTTTTCATCGTCGCCCGTCAAGCGCCGGTAATAAGCCGGGATAGGATCGCGGCGTTCCTCCGTTGACAAGATGCTTAGAAACTCGGCGTGAGCATCGGGGAACAGCCAGTCGCAACCGTCCTTATAAAACCAGTCGAGTTCGCTGCGCCGGAGCAGGAAGACGCCGCGCAGGATGAGCGAAGTCACCCGGTCGGGATGGGTCTCGGCATATGCGAGTGCCAGCGTTGAGCCCCATGACCCGCCGAACACCTGCCAGCGTGAAATTCCAAGATGCCGTCTCAATCGTTCGATGTCGGCGACGAGATCCCACGTCGTGTTGTTTTGGATTGAGGCATGAGGAGTCGAGCGCCCGCAGCCGCGCTGATCGAAGAGCACGATTCGGTAGACGCCGGGATCATGGAAGCGGCTCATGGCAGCATTCGCTCCGGCTCCCGGGCCTCCGTGAAGGAGGACTGCCGGGATGCCGTTGGGATTGCCTGCCTCTTCAAAATAGATCGAGTGCCCGTGACCGACGTCCAGTGTGCCCTGGTTGAAAGGTGCCAGGTGCGGATAGGGGCAATGCCGGGGGACATCGGTTGCGGGCGGGCTGCTGGTCATGCTGGCTGGCATGGGAACTCTTGTTAAACCAAGTCAGAGGGTCAGGGCCGCTTGCGTTCCTTGAGCCTCATCAAACGCATCTCGCGATCATAGACGATTTCGCCGCCGGGAATGCGCAGATCCCGCACCAGTTCAAGTGCGTGGCGCGACGGCGGCAATGTCACTTTGCTGACAGCAATCACAGCAATCAGACTTGCGGGAATGGCGACGATGCCTGCGAGCGGGCTTGCCAGATCGCTCCAGCCTGCCTCGTTGGCGACGATCACGAGAATGGACGTTGCAAAGCCCGTCATCATGCTGGCGAACGCGCCGTAGACGTTGACCCGTTTCCACCAGATCGAGGCGACGAGTACTGGGAACGCGGTTGCTCCGGTAATCGTCAATGACCACAGCAGCAGCTTCAATGGGTCGTTGGGCGTGACGGCTGCAATGAGGGCTGCCATCAATGTGACAACGGCCAGCAGTACGCGGCCGGTGTTAAGCCTCAGTTGTTCGGGAGCGGGCTTCCAGTTCAAACCGTTGACGATGTCCTCGGTCAGCATGTTGGCAAGTGTCAGCGCGGTTGCGGCTGCGGCGGCACACGCCGCCATGATGATGCCTGCGGCAGCTAAATAGGTAATGACAGCAGGCAGGCCGCCAGCAACCGGCAGAGCCAGAAGAATGGCATCACGGTCGAAGGATATGCCTGTCAGGACAAGCTGGGTTCCGCGCGAACTTATTTCACCGAAGCGCTCGGCGATGATGACGCGCAACCACTCGGGCGGTGCGGAAATCGAACTGCCGGGCACCTGCATGAGGAAGTCGCGCATGAACACCGCGACGCTGGCCGTCGTCAACACGATCAAGCCGAAGAAGAA
>CAYGRH010000057.1:0-13108 GCA_964352165.1 uncultured Hyphomicrobiaceae bacterium
ACGGCCGATTTCGCATACGATGCGGCCACCAACACCATCTACGTTCCAAACATGCTGACGAACACACTGACGGCGTACACTCTGCCGAAGTGATCGCTCCTTGCCCTGGTGCTGTTTGGTGATGCGGTGGAACCAGGAGTGTTTACGAATAGTGACGGCTTGGGCGGGCATGTTGCCATGAGGGCTGCCCAAGCGAGGCGATGAGATGCAGCCCTACTGTCCTTTTCAGGACAGGCGGGGTTTCAGGACAGGCAGACTTACAGCGTCCCTGGCCGCCGCAGCCTTAGCCGTTCAATTGGCGGAGTAAGACTTGAGCGAGGAAGAACGGCTGGAAATATTTCGTGCGCGCTTGGCGGGCATGCCGAATGGGTACGTATTCGGTCAATTCGACGGAATGCGCTATGGCATCACTGCTTCCCGCCCGACGCCTGGCGTCGTCAAGCTCTATGCCGAAGAACTTGGCGGTGCCGATATCGTGAGTTTCAATCACTATTCGCCCGCCGCTCGCGGACCTGTGCTGAAGCCTTGCGAGATGAGTTCTGAAAAAGTAATCGATTTTGTTTTGGGAGTCGTGCTGGATCAGAGCTGAGGCGGCAGAGTGTCTGTTCAAGTTCCGCAGAACGTCTGATAGGGGCCGAAGCTGCCCGGTGCAGGTTTGGTATAGTCCTCAAGCCCGAGCCTCTCCTCGAACGGCTGCGTCAAAACCTCGAGGAGCTTGTTGAATGGCGCGAAGTCGCCGTCGTCGACGGCGGAATTGAGCGCGTTCTCGACCTTGTGGTTGCGCGGGATGTAAAGCGGATTGACACGATCCATCGCGGCGGCACGAGCCTCGGGTTCTGCTTGTTCGATGTTTTGGCGCTGCTGGTAGAGCGCAAGCCAATTATCAATGTGCGCGGGGTCTGCAAAAAGGTCACGCACGGCTTGGCTGTCGCCGCGAAGGGTGTCGGCCAGCCGCCGGAAGAACACGGTGAAATCGACGTTCTGGCCCTGCATGCGTTCGTAAAGCCCGTTGGCCAATTCGAGATCAGCCCCGTCGTGGCTCGAGAGGCCCAGTTTCGCGCGCATGCCGTTCAGCCAATGGCCGGTATAGATGTCAGGAAACTTGTTCAGCGCGGCTGTGAGATGGCGCGTTGCAATTTCGGGATCTTCGTCGACAAGCGGTATCAGAGTTTCGGCAAACCGCGTCAGATTCCACTGTGCGATGAGCGGCTGGTTTGCATATGCGTAGCGGCCGTCCACATCGATCGAGCTGAACACGGTGTTGGGATCATAGGCGTCAAGGAATGCACACGGTCCGTAGTCGATCGTCTCGCCGGAGATCGTCATGTTGTCGGTGTTCATGACGCCATGCAGGAAACCAACCAGCATCCATTTCGCAATGAGGGCGGCCTGCCGGTCCAGAACGGCTTCGAAGAAGGACAGGTAGCGATTGTCCTGGCCGGCGAATGCCGGATCGTGCCGTTGGATCGCGTAGTCGGCCAGCCGCGTCAACCGGTCAAGATCTTTGCGTACGGCGAAGAACTGGAACGTGCCGACCCGCAGGTGGCTGGAGGCCACGCGGGTCAGGACTGCACCTGGAAGTGGACGCTCGCGCATTACAGCCTCCCCCGTCGTCACGACGGCAAGCCCCCTCGTTGTCGGGATGGAAAGCGCGTGCATCGCTTCGCTAATCAGGTATTCGCGTAGCATCGGGCCTAGCGAGGCTTTGCCGTCGCCCCTGCGAGAAAACGGAGTTCTGCCGGAGCCTTTGAGCGCGATGTCATAGCGCTTGCTGTTGGTGCCTGTAACCTCGCCGATCAGAACTGCTCTGCCATCGCCGAGTTGTGGCGAGAAGCCGCCGAACTGATGGCCGGCATAGGCTTGCGCCAAAGGCGACGAACCGTCTGGCAGGCGGTTTCCGCTGAAGAGGTCCGCGAGCGTCACGGCATCATCGGTATCGGGTCCGAGCCGAAGTTGGCCGGCTAGGTCACGATTGAAGATGACAAGGTTTGGAGAGGGGACTTGTGCGGGTTGCCAATCCACATACAGCCCCTCCAATTCGCGAGCGAACGTATTGTCGAATGGAAGGGTGTGTTCGGGCAAAGGTCACCTCATTGGTTTCGCGAAGCTTCAGGCCTCTAATGTGTGGCTTGAGTCGTCAGTGGCAACCCTGTGCTCTTGAGCCCGTAGTGGGCTGATGCGTGTTGGCGCCACAAATGAGCAGGTGCCCTAGATAGAGTATTTCGGCTTGCACGGCGAGAGCAGCGGAGCGAGCGCTTGCAATCGCAATCCTAAAAAACGGCACAATCTTTGCTCGTGGGTTCAGCAAACGAACGCGGCCCGCCTGACAATAGGTCATTAACCAGAAATAGGCGGCATGGATAGTTAAGGAAACGACTGATGCCGGAGCATTCAGATCACAAATCTGAAGCTGTTAACGCCCGTTGCGTGCCGATCATGAGCGAAACGGATTGTGCGTGTGAGCTGTCGGTCACATGCGTCGAAGATGTTGCTGAACTCATTGATTTTAAGAGCGATTGGCTGCGTCTTGAGGCACGGTCAGAAGGACAGTTTGCGTACTTCCAATCGTTCGATTGGTGTGTGACCTGGTGTCAGCACTACCTGGTCAACGCAGACGATGCCAAGGCCTCAAGGCTTCGTGTTTTTGTCGCCAAACGGAACGGGCAGGTTGTGATGATCTGGCCTATGTTGCAGACCGAAACACCTTTCGGCCTTCGCTTGTTGGCTTTCATCGGCGATGAACTGGCGCAATACAGCAGCATCGTTAGTGACCGGGCGACCGTATCGGATCGTGACGTCTCCGAGTGCTGGAAATGGATACTGGCTTTTTCGAAACCCGACGTCGTCGCGCTCAATAAAATCCCTGCATCCGCCCGCCTGGCAACGGTGTGCGCCGAGGCCAGCATTTCCGTTGACGACCAGACGACCGCAATGATGGAACTCGCGTCCTTCAGCAGCCGCGAAGATCTTGAGGCTTCGTTCAATGCGACCACACGGCGCAACCGGCGTAAGCGGCGCAACAGGCTTGCCGATGGCCGCAAGATGGAGCTCGAAAAGATCGATGGCGGAACTAAGGAATTTGGCCGCCTCGTCCGACTTGCGTTTTGCTGGAAACGCGAATGGCTGTCGCAGACCGGCCGCTTCAACGCAAACATATCCGATGACCGGGCCGTGCGCTTCATCTCCAGCTTGTCTGACGGGGCCGTGGCTTTGGTGTTAAAGCGCGATGAGCAGCCTGTTGCCCTGGAAATCGGGTTCCGGCGAGGCGATCACTACTACTCCTACATCGGAGCGTTTGACTGGTCGCTGCACAAGTTTTCACCGGGCAAAGTGCAGATGGACGAAGCGCTGGGCTGGTTGATCGACAACGATGTGAGATACTTCGACCTGCTTGGAAACCCCTCCAGTTACAAGCAGGACTGGTCGAATACCGAGGTCGGTTTGCGTACCGTCCTGCATGCCAGGACACTCAAGGGATATGCCTATGCCTTGCTGTGGCTGCGGTCGGCGAAGCCATTCCTGAAGGCTGCGTTTTATCGATTGCCCGCGGCCGTTCGGGTGCGTTTCCTGGGCGAAGTTCGTAAGGCAGCGCAGACGCGTGATGGCCGACGCAAGACTGGCTCTTTTGCCGGTGGTTGGCGGAAAGTCACTCGCGATTTGACAACATGGAGCGGAGTTCGACGGAGCCAGTTTGTGCGGATCCACGCCTGGTCAAAGTGGCAGGGGTCGATCATCAATATTTTGTTGGCTGGTTTGGTTGCCGGCGCAGGATTTGAGCGAGGTTTGAAGTGCATCTGCTAAAGATTGCGGATGCGCTTCGAGCGAGCGCATCCACGTCGTTGTTAGCTCGATGACGTGAATAACTCCATTGTCAGCGGCGATATCCGCATCGACGACCTTGGCGCCATCTACCGTCACGCCGTCTCGGGTTTTCGTGACGGTAAGAAGCCGGTCCCCGCCAACCTTCCTTTCAGCTTAGGCCAGTGATCGGTTCAAAAAGCGAGTTTCGGCACATCTGCCAATCGGGTACGGCCGCACTTCAGCAGCCAGCGTGGTCACTGTTTTTGACCGGTTATCTTCTGGCGGCCGACTTCACTATTGGTCGATTGGGGGTCGGTTTTGGGGGCGCCAGCGGCGGCAAGAAGAGCAGCGGCAGCGCAGACCGTCAGGGAAGCCTGCCGGCAGAGCAGTATCACGTCGTCCAATGGGTATTGGAAAAACGCCGACCCAGAGCGTGAGCCGACAGCGATCGCTCAAAGCATGATCTCATCTACGTCCATAATGATCGGCGAGCGATGATGGACAGTGTGGCCCGCCATCAGGCGACCGCGTACGAAGATGTGCTTTCCGATATAGCCCTGGAGCTTGCCGTGCTCGTCGGCGTTTGATGAAAAGACATGGATGGAATGGGATTCGTCCACACGATTTTCGGGTTCGTCGGACGTTAGGCAGATTGGATCTTCGAGCAGCACGACGTAGGCGGTTGCCGGGTTCCCCGCGGGATCCGTGAACTTTTGCAACAAAAGCTTACCGCTGACGATTTCTTCGCCATTGTCGGGAAAACACTCGGGTGTCTTCGCGCTCGCAGGCGTTGATGCGAAAGCTGCGAACAGAACGAGCAGGCTCAACAGGCGAAAAATGACGGTTTGCATGGCGCTGATCTCCTAGTGAACCGAGGGCCCGGAATAGTTCGTTTGCGAAGTTTCCAAATGAGGACTCTAACGAAATTTCGGAGCTGGTTGCTGGTCCGATTTTGCGGCGCGTTGGTCTATGGATATGCTGGACGGTGTTTTCTGCGCTGCCGGGACGGCGCTCGTTCGAGTCAGTCTTTGTCCCCCCTCAAAGGGGCAACGATGAAACGGAAACTATCTCTCAGACAATCAGCTTGAACTGTCCCTTGAGTGCTGACGAGGACTACACGGCAGGTTCACGACGTTGGTCGGCGACCTGTCTCAGCGTGTCAGGTAACTACCTGGTCGTAAACTGATCCGCTTGATTTAGGCTGCGTTGCTGTCTCCGCCCTCGAACGCGGCAGCGACGGCCTCGCTTATGCTGGATATGTGGCGCGCTTCAAACTAACATTCAGACTGGACCACTCAGTGGGGCCGATCAGAGTTGTGTCATGGGCGAAGCCTTAGCATGGCCTCCTCTCCGGAAGGCATCTGGAAGGTGCATGGTGACAGTCTCAAAGCCGCTTTGGATGGCGACAGCACTTTTCGAGGTCTCTGGTCTTCGGGCATGTGGAACGGGCGTCAGATGCACTGCTTGAGATGCTCAAACCGGGCCCCAATGATGCTGGCCGTCGGTCGCCGCCGGCGGACTTTGAAAATGCCGAGCTTTATGGGTGAACCATGAAAACAAGATTTTCCTTTCTCGTCGTGTCCGCCGCTTTGGTGGCAATTGCCACGTCGGTTGCCTTCGCGGCCCCTGCTCGCCATACGGACTGGTCGGGTGATCTGACGCCGATTTCCACTGCCGATTGGAACGAAGCAACGGCTCGGCATTTACTAGAGCGCGCTGGGTTCGGCGCCACCCCGGCGGAAATCGACGCATTTGCGAAGCTAGGCCCGACTGCCGCAGTGCGGCGGATCGTTTATTTCGAAGGTGCGCCGGACGAAAACTTGCCCCCCTTCGTTCACTCTGGAATTCACGATCCGGGCCTCGAACCTTTTCCGCCCAGCCGCCCTGCAACAACAAAGCTTGCGAGTGAGACGGGCGAGGCGCTCGGGATCAAAGTCAAGCCTTCCGGAAACCGGCGTTTGCAGCCTGTCGTCAACCGCTTCTTTTATTGGTTGCGCGCGAGCCGCCTGGAAACCGACCGACTGGCTTACTGGTGGGCGGACCGTATGCTCAACACAAACCGCCCATTGCGGGAGAAAATGGCTCTGTTCTGGCACGGCCATTTCGCCGTCAACGAGAGCAAGGTTCGCGACTACCGCAAACATCTGCACTTGTTGCAGACTTTCCATGAGCGAGGTCTGGGCAGCTTCCGCGACTTGCTGATCGCAACGGCAAAAAGTCCGGCGATGCTTTCGTTTCTCGATGCCGGCGTCAACGTGAAGGAGTCGCCGAATGAAAACTTTGCCCGTGAGATCATGGAATTGTTCACGCTTGGCGTCGGTCACTATTCGGAGCACGATATTCGTGAGGCAGCTCGCGCATTTACCGGTTGGAATTACAAAGACCTGACGTTCGTCATCAATGAAGACCAGCACGACGATGCTGCGAAAACCGTTCTCGGCAGAACCGGCAAATTCCGAGGCGAGGACATCGTCGATATTCTTCTGGAACAGCCTGCCGACGAATTCATCGCCGCCAAGATTTACCGTTATTTCGTCCACGAGGCCCCATCGAATGCGCTCACCAAAGAGCTTGCCAAGGTGTTTCGTGCGAACAAATTCGAAATCGCTCCGCTTATGGAAACGATCTTCTTGTCGCGGGATTTCTACAGTGCCGATAGCGTCGGCTCGTCGATCAAGAGTCCGGTGCAGCTTGCCGTCAGCACGTACCGGAAACTCGAACTCGATCGTATTCCCGGCGTGCCAGATTTTAATTCGGCGACAGAAGCGCTCGGGCAGCACCTGTTCAATCCTCCGACCGTTGCCGGATGGGGGGAAGGGCGCGCCTGGATCACGCCGGCGTTGCTGATTTCCCGGAAGAACTTCGCCTACGACTTGTTATTCCCAGACATCAATTTCATCCCGAACGACCGCTATCCGGTCGATTCCAAGATCCGCTTGGTTTCGAAGCGGCTGGCGGACGGAGCAAGCATCTCTGCGGCGACGAAGCCGCCGGGCGGACAGGCGATCGAGAACATGTCCATGGCCAGCCTCATGGCCGATATGGATCAGGACTTCAACACGCGCTACGGCAGTTATCGCGGCTGGCAGATGGCAATCGAGAAAGTGAAACCCATTCCGCGCCACATTGCTGGGCTCGACCTCGCCGGGATCGTGGAACGGGAAGGGCTGATGGAATTAGAAGATATCGTCGATCATTTCTTGAGGCGATTGTTGAGCGTTCCGGCCTCAAGCAAGCAACGTACGGCGCTGATCGATGTCCTTCAGAACGAGTTGGGCACGACCGACGTCGAAGCGGCCCGGACCTACCTGGAAGATCCGTTGAGGGTTTTGCTTCATCGGATCATGAGCTTGCCGGAATATCAATTGGGTTAATGCGCGATACGTGCATCGAGACTTCATCTGCCGACAGGCAAGGAGAGCGAAATGAAACACTCGAACGCTTTCGATACGCAACGGCGCAACCTCCTTCGCCTGGGCGCCTTCGGGTCCGCTTATGGGCTGCTCGCGCCCTTCCTGGGTGGATTTGCGTTGGCGCAAGAGGCCTTGGCCGACAACCGTATCCTTGTCGTTTTGGAGCTGTCGGGCGGTAATGACGGTCTCAATACGGTGGTGCCATTCCGCAACGATGATTATTATCGGCTCCGGCCGACGATCGGGATCAAGGAGAACGATCTGCGCAAGATCGATGCCGACTACGGTTTCAATGGGAACATGGCGGGGCTGGAAAAGCTGTTCAAAGATGGCCGTATGGCTATCATTCATGGCGTCGGTTATCCGCAGCCGTCATTCTCTCATTTCAATTCGATGGCCTATTGGCATACGGCTGCACCCAATAGCGGTGCTTCATACGGATGGGTTGGGCGGCTCGCCGATGTCTTGCTGCCAAAGGGCTCGCCCTACGCTATCGTCAACGTCGACGCGACGCAGTCTTTGGCGGTGCGAAGCCAACAGCACGTCCCGATCGTTTTCGACGACCCGCTGCGCTTTGTTCCCAAAGGTGCTTCGTTTGAACTACCTGACGGTGGTGATGAAGGAATAGCAAATGCATCCCAGAGCCTCCTGCGCGAAGTGGCTCGCAGTGCAAAGGAAGCCTCGGGAAAGGTCCGCGACGCCTGGCAGAAGTACAAATCTCCGATCGATTATGGGCTGGTGTCGCTCGACCTCCCGAAAATCGCTTCGCTGATCGATGCGCGGATGCCAACCCGGCTCTATTACACGTCGTTCCGCAACAATGCCTTCGACACGCATGTTCAGCAGCCGGATCTGCACGCCCGGTTGCTGACCTATTTCTCCGACGCCGTATACGCTTTCATGAAAGACATGGAGCGGATCGGTCGGGCGGACGATGTTACGGTTCTGGTTTTCAGCGAGTTTGGCCGACGCGCTGCAGAGAATTCTAACCTCGGAACCGATCACGGAACGGCGAACGTTATGTTTGCAGTCGGCAATGGCGTGAAAGGCGGCCACTACGGAAAGCCGCCGAGCCTTTTGACGCTCGATGACACGGACAACCTGCTGCACACGACCGACTTCCGACAGGTGATTGCGACCGTAATCGAAGACTGGCTGAAGTATCCGAACGCCGAGGACGTTCTGAAAGAGCGCTTCGAGAAGATCCCGGTTTTCGCCTAGGTCGTGTCCAGCGCTGGCGTGAGGTATCCCGGTAAGTGACGAAATGGAGCGGAGTTCACCGGAGCCAGCTTGTGCCGATCCACGTCAGGTCAAAGTGGCAGGGTGCGAACATCAATATTTTGCTGGCTGGTTTGGTTGTGGGCGCAGGATTTGAGTGAGGTTTGAAGTGCATCTGCTTAGTCCTGCCAGTCATTGCTCATCGGTTTCCGTGCTGGTCTAGGATGTCCGGATCAGCTGTGAAAAAGAATGTGCCTGCTCGTTCAGCCACGTGCGCGGCTTCAGGGCGATCAAAAAAGAGCTGATCGACGCCGTCTGGAGCAAGTCCGGCAAGCGGCGGAGGGGGACATCGGCCAGCAACGCTGCTTGGCCGGAACAATGTCCGCTTCGGCCAAGTGCGGACATAGCTTGCACAGCGGGGAAGCTCGCTGATGACCCTTCACGACACGGCGATAGTGCAATGCATTGGCAGCGTTCGCTGGCAGCGGGCATATTGGACCGGAGAAGGCACGACCAGCCAATGACCCCTTGTGGGATACAGCTCTCTCCACTCACTCCCCATCATTCAAATCATCCCACAGCGGCGCCTCGCGGGATACTTCGATCTCGATGCCGAATTCAGTTTCAAGCGGACCTTTGAGCGACTGGTCGCGCTTCTGCCAGAGAAGGTCTCCGTCGGCACCGATTGCGAGGGCACCAGCCGCAACTGCTGGCAGCATCATACCCTGCAGGGACGGCAGCTTCTCTTTTTCCCGTCGATACTGATCGTCTCCTGTGAACGCGTAGATGTAGTCGCGGGCGGGCCATTTGTAGGTCGTCCAATCTTCGCGTACGCCCTGTCCAGCATGATGCAGCGCCCATTGCTGAAAGTCGTCGGTTTGGAAAAAGTGGCGTGTGCGAAACTGAAAATCAGCCAGCGAAAGCCCACGTGCCGAGCTCATCATGCGCAAGGACACCGGTTGCCACTTGAGCGAAAAGTTCATCCACCAAAGACAAGTGAACAAGTCATCAATCGCGACCGGTGCCGCTTGTATCTGCGGCGTCAGATAATCCATGACAGCTTGTGCGCGCACGTCGGAGGCGAGCCGCTGCCGAACCTGCTCATGCAGCGCTTCCGGCCATGGCTTGCGAAGCGGCCCCGGGAACGGCTCCGCCATCGGGCGTAGCAGAGAGCGCGTCGGGATCTCCAAAGCCTTGGCACTGCCAAACATCTGATCGCCCAGTTCACCCGTTACGATCATCCCATCTTGGCGATACGCTTCGCCGACATTCCTGATCCACTTGAGATCAACTTGGCCGTTGAGATGTTCTTTGTAGAACGCCGGGTACTCCTTGCGGGATTCCTTCGAAAGAACAACGCGCAATTGCTTTGGCTGGTCGCGGCAAGCACGCATCAGCGCCACGCAGGCCGTGGTCGAATCGATCCCGCCTGACCAAAGCAGATTGATCGTTGCGTTGCGCCTGCGCGCCTCGCGAACGATTTCACTGGCCCGTTGGTCACAAAGTTGATCGAACGGTTTGGCGCGGTCATCAAGCTCTGGAATGCGGTCCAACACCTCGTAGGGAAAGCCATGGTCCAGCGTCTTTGTTCGATCGATCAGACCCGAGCCGAAATAGAGGCAAGACAACCGATAGCCATCCGGCGGCACATGTTTCAGAATGGTGGGACGCACGGCCATATGCGCGTCAATATGCACGATCGCACCGGCATGCGGCTCTTCTTCGTTCCAGAACTTGCGTCGAAGCAGGAGAACGGCAGCAATGACAGTTACCGCAGCAACCGCCGCCACAATCCAAAAGCTGATGTAGCCAAACACCATCGCGAGACCCAAGGCAAAGAGCATCAGGCCTGCGAGTTTCATCAAACGATGAGAATTCATTGAGATATTACCCGTTCGATACCCGGTCGCCTCCCCGGCAGGCTGCTTATCGCATTGATCGTGATCGGGCCTCAAGAACAGATCGTCGGTTCATCGCTGCACCATTTTGAACCTGATGGCGGGCGAATGACATGTAGTCCGGATAAGCAGTGCAGCAGCTTCCACGGACTCATCATCGACACCCGGCCAACAACATGAAAGACCTGCATCTGCTCCTAGCTCGACGCTGAAGTCAGTCTGTCTAGGCAGTGCGTCTGCACCTAGCGGCGGAACGGAAGGTCACCCCGCCTTTCACCCAACTTTCTCCTCCTGGCCCAAAGCGACATGCCGGTGTTGCGCTGTAACGGCAGCTTTCACCAGCAACGGACATGGCCGATCTGTGGGCACCCCGCCGAACGACTTGGATCTACCTGACCTTGGCTTGTCCGCTCTGACGGAGTTGCAACATCGATCTCGTGGGGAATTTTCAGCAGGGGTTTTAGCTCCTCGGCTGCAAGGATGGTTCTGCATTGGAAAACCGCGTTGAGAGTGCGGGGTTTATTCCTCCCTCAAAGCGCCTTTGAAATGATCGCTTAGCGGTTTGACGAGATAGCTCAAGACGGTGCGGTTGTCGGTCTGGATAAAGACGTCAGCCGGCATGCCGGGCAACAGCGTTTTGCCACCGAGGCGAGACGACTGACCCGCGTCCAGCTTGATGCGTGCGGCATAGTAGAAGCTGCCGTCTTGCAGATCGCTGATAAGATCCGCAGAAACGTTGATCACGCTGCCCAGAAGTTCCGGTGTGGTGCGTTGATTGAAACTGGTCAATCTCACATTGGCGCGTTGGGTTTCGCGAACCTGATCGATCCGCGCAGGGTCGATACGGGCCTCGAGGACAAGCTGCGCATCTGACGGCACGATTTGTAGAATTTCCTGGCCAGGGGCAACGACCGCTCCGACCGTATGGACTGCCAGCTTGTGAACCCTGCCGGAAAGCGGTGCGCGAAGTTCCAGTTCCGAGCGGTCGGTTGAAGCGCGTGACAACTCCGACTTGAGTTGACCAATGGCACCTTCCAGTTCGGCGCGTTCGCGCTCGGCAGCCGCCAGTTGCTTGCGTGGCACAAGGCGTTTTTCTTCGAGCGTCCGCAAGTCTTCCAGTTCGCGATGCAAAAAGGTCAACTGCTCGGTCTTTGCGCGCAACTGGGATTGCAGTCCCTTCATACGTTCGCCGACGCGACCGCCGTCCAAACTGATCAAAAGATCACCGGCTTTGACGGCTTGCCCATCTCGAACAGCAAGGCGCCTGACAACGCCACCGTCCAGATGCTGAATGGACTTCGAATTGCTTTCGACAACAACCGTTGCTTTGGCGATGACCGCGCCGCTGATTTGTGTGACAGACGCCCAGCCGCCTACCGCAACCACCAGGAACACGATAGCGGATCCGGCGAACCGAAGATAACCGTCAATGCGACGGTCCTCCTGAGCCAATGCCCAAAGCGGGTGAGCCGATGAGGCGGACTGCGGCTCCATCTGTGCCGGCCGAGAATCAAGATGCTGCATGAAGCGGTTTCCTTGTTGCTCCGGATGCGCCCGCGCCATTCTTTCTTGCCTTTGCCGGGGATGACGGCGTCTTCGACTTCAGGATCTCGTCCTTTGCGCCGAAGGCAACCTGTCGCCCGTCCTTCAAGACCAGCAGCAGGTTCACATGCTCCAATGCCTTCCTGCGGTGCGCGAGAACAACAACCGTGCTTCCGGCCTGCCGCAACGTGTTGATCGACTGGCTCAAGGCTGCTTCACCGTCTGCGTCGAGGTTGGAATTGGGCTCATCCAGGACAACAAACGCGGGTTGGCGGAAAAGCGCTCTTGCCAGGCCGACCCGTTGCTGATGACCGCCTGAAAGCGTCATGCCGCCGTCTCCGACCTTCGTGTTGTAGCCTTCCGGCAAGGCCTGGATCATGTCGTGAACGTTGGCGAGACGGGCGGCAGCGATAATGTCCTGCGGGGTTGCCTCGGGATCGAAGCGTGCGATGTTGTCGGCAACTGTTCCATCGAACAACTCCACGGCCTGCGGCAGATAGCCGATATGGCGGCCAAGCTGTTCGGGCGGCCAATGGTGTAGTGCGGCGCCATCGAGCCGGACATGGCCGCGCAGCGTCGGCCACACGCCGACCAGTACGCGGGCAAGCGTGGATTTGCCCGAGCCGCTCGCGCCCAATACGCCCAGAGCATCGCCCGGCTTCAGTTCGAAGTTCACCCCCTTGAGAACGGGATCTTTCATGCCGACCGGGCTTGCAAAGATTGTTTCGGCGCTAACGAACCCGAGGGGCTTGCTTAGCGGCAAACGCTCAGGACGGACGGGTGCTTCGGAAAACGCCTGTGACAGCCTTGAATAGCCCTGCCTTGTCGCGATGAAGCTGCGCCAGTTGGCGATCGTGGTTTCAATGGGGGCCAGGGCCCTGGACATCAGAATCGACGAAGCAATCATTACTCCTGGTGATACGAGGTTCTGCAAAACAAGGTAGGCGCCTGCCGCCAGAACAGCCGACTGCAAAATGAGGCGCGTGGTCTTGGTCAAGACGGACAGCGTTCCCGAAATGTCGGACGCGCGCGTCTGCGTCAGGATCTCGTCGCAATGCGTTGCCAGCCACTTGTTTCGATATACGCGTCCCATTCCCATGGACTGAAGCGTCTCGTTGCCGCGCCGCCCAGCCTCGAATATGCGCTCGCAGTCGTTCGCATATCTTGCAGCTTCGGTGACCGGGCGGCGCGACAACCATTCGTTGAGAACAGAAAGCGTCACCAGAATCACGGCAC
>CAYGRH010000058.1:0-3870 GCA_964352165.1 uncultured Hyphomicrobiaceae bacterium
GCATCGCCGTGCCGGGCGACCATTGCGGCCACTTCGTATTCATCGAGTGTTTTTAGGCCACACAGCATCATGAACTGGCCATGCCAGCACGCGACAATGACCGGATTGTCGAGATAAAGCCTGACGTCGAAGTCTTGCGGATCGCAAACGCGCGTGGATGTGCGCTGGACAAGCTTGATGAGGTTGGCGAGCGCGCGGCCCCCCATTCGGCTCAGTCGCGCCCTTGTTTGTGCTGAGCCGGTCATGTCGACGTCGCGTCCCAAGCCC
Organism: uncultured Hyphomicrobiaceae bacterium; assembly: GCA_964352165.1. Classification (GTDB taxonomy): domain Bacteria; phylum Pseudomonadota; class Alphaproteobacteria; order Rhizobiales; family Hyphomicrobiaceae; genus CAYGRH01. The sequence continues at coordinate 268 of CAYGRH010000058.1, forward strand.
GATCACGAGATGTGCTGCACCCACCGGAAGGTGGCTGCTGCCGCTTGCAGTGCAATTCCATACCGCATAATACCCGACATGAAGCAATTTACGTTAGTTCGTATGTGGATTGCTTCGATGGCGTAATTTCGCATTTGAAGCCGGCGCGGCAGCTTGTGCGCTGCACTTGCGGTCTGGATACACGGTTCGGGGTATATGGCAAGTCTGGCCAAGAGAACGAAGCGCGCAGTGAAGCGCTACACCATGGCGTGGCGCCATGGGCTGATCGACCACTCGCCCGAGTGGATGCGACGGCAGTTCGGGCCGGCCGCGAGTTATATGGATATGCTGTTCATCGACCACGGTATTTTCAGGGTCTTTTATCTCAACAAACACAAATTGTCCGATGAGGCATGGCGGAGCGCTCAGCCTGCGCCGCATCAGATCCATGCCCTGAAACGCCAAGGTATCCGCACTATCGTCAATCTGAGAGGTGAACGAGTTTGCGGCAGCTACTGGTATGAGCGGCGGCTGTGTGAAGAACTCGGGATCAATCTCGTCAATTATCAGGTGCGGTCACGGGCGGCTCCTACGCGCGAAGAGATTTTCGGGGCAAAAGAGCTGTTTGAGACGATCGAGTACCCCATGCTGATGCATTGCAAGTCCGGTGCGGACCGTGCGGGGCTGATGAGCGTTTTATACCGGCATGTGCGAGATGGCTGGCCGATTGAAAAGGCGCTGTCCGAACTGTCCTGGAAATACGGTCACTTCAAGCAGGCCGATACCGGCGTTCTCGACAGGTTTTTCCAGCAGTACCTGGCAGACAACGAGCAAACGCCGATGGCGTTCTTTGATTGGGTCGCCAATGTCTACGATGCCGATGAGCTGAAGCGGTCGTTCATTGCCAATGGCTGGGCTAACCGCATGGTCAACAACGTCCTGCGGCGGGAATAGGCTCAGCGGTTACTGGGCAGCCGTTACGGTGGCGTCGAGCGGATCGTGCAGCAGTTGGGATGAGGCAAGCCGGGAGTAGGGTCCTTCCCGCGCGATGAGATCGGAATGGGTTCCGATCTCGATAATGCGGCCAGCATCCATCACACAAATCAGGTCGGAGTTCTGCACCGTCGAAAGACGGTGGGCGATGACGAGCGTTGTCCGGTTCTTTGTGAAGCGGGCGAGTGCTTCCTGCACAAGGCGTTCTGATTCGGTGTCGAGCGCGCTGGTGGCTTCATCGAGCAGTAAGATGGGCGCGTCCTTGAGGATGGCGCGGGCAAGTGCCAGCCGTTGGCGCTGACCACCCGATAGTCTCATGCCACGGTCGCCGATCTGCGTGTCATAGCCGTCCTTCTGCGCTCGAATGAAACCGTCTGCGGCTGCGGCCTTTGCGGCGGCAACGATCTCATCCTCGCTGGCATCAAGACGTCCGAGCGCGATGTTGGCGCGGATGTTGTCGTCAAACAGAGTCACTTCCTGGCTGACAATAGCGATGCTGTCGCGGAGGGAGGAAAGGGTGACGTCGCGGACATCCTGGCCATCGATGCGGATGACGCCTGCGGTGACGTCGAACAGGCGCGGCACAAGATTGATCATGGTGGATTTGCCGGCACCTGAGCGTCCGACAAGCGCGACGGTCGCGCCGCCGGGAATATTCAGCGTGACATCCGAAATGGCAGGCTGGTCGGGTGCGCCCGCATAAGCAAAACAGACGTTTTCAAAGTCGATGGCGCCTGACGCGATCTTGATCGGGTGGGCGTCGGGCCTATCGACGATCTGCGGTTTGTCGTCAAGCAGGCCGTAAAGGTTTTCGGCCGCAGCCAATCCTTCCTGGATGCGGCCAGATAGGTTGCCTAACGCGCGGATCGGCTGGGCTGCCATGAGGAGTGCGGTGACGAAGCCCATGAAGTCGCCGACGGTGGAAATGCCAGACTCGATGCGCCAATAGGCAAACGCGATGACGCCCGCAACCGCCAGACCGCCGAGTGCTTCAAGCATCGGGTCAAGCCGTGCGCGACTGCGGATCGCTTTCAGCTTGAGGCCGAAAACCTGTTCGAAGCTGTGATGGACGCGGGTCGCGGCATAGTCTTCGAGGCGGAACGTCTTGATGAGGCGCGCGCTGGAGAGCTTTTCGGTCAACAGCGAAGTCATGTCGCCCAATTCGCTTTGCGTCCGTTTGGCGACCTGGCGCAGGCGCTGCGAGATGGCGGCGATGGGCAGGGCTGCGATCGGATAAACGCACAACACGAATACCGACATCATCCAGTCGAGGTAGATCATTGAGCACACAAGCGCGATGACCATCAGGGTGTCGCGCACGGCTGTGTTGATGGCCGACTGGACGGCTGTTTGCACTAGGTTGATATCGTTCGTCAGCTTGGAGACGAGACGGCCGGGCGTATTGCTGGAGAGCTTGGCGAGATCGGCGTTGATCAGGTGTGTAAAGGTGTGTTTCTGCAGGTCGGTCGCCATCCGCTGGACAATGCGGTTGGTCATCACCGTTTGCAGATAGAGGAAGATGCTGCGCGCGACCGTGACGGCGATAATTGCCGCCAGCACCAAAAGAAGGGGGCCGCCTCCTTCCGGGCTTGCACCTGTTTCGCTGCCCTTCATAAGTGTGTCGAAGGACAGCTTGATAATCATCGGGTAGCCGCCTGTGACGGCAGCTAATAGTGCGGTCATGACAAGCGCGACAAGCAATTCGCGCCAGCGCGGATAGATCCATTCGTGCAGGAACCGTGCGAGCAGCGCACGCGATTGCGCATCGAAAGCTTTCGTCTTCTGCTTTTTGCGCTTTTGCGTTTCCTGACCTTCGCCGCCGTCTTGTCCGGGCTGAAGGTTCGCTGCGGGGTTGGTCAATCGTCCGTTCCTAGGTATGCGCTCACACTTCAGGCCATCAAGACGAGGCTGGCGGCTGGGCGTCGGCTTCGTCGGGCTCCAGCAAGCGGTGAACGTGCACAACGAAGTAGCGCATGTGTGCGTTGTCGACGGTGCCCTGGGCGGCCTTTTTCCAGGCGGTGTAGGCCTCGGCGTAGTTCGGGTACATCCCCACGATATCGAGTTTTGACAGGTCGCGGAAGTCGACGTTGTCCAAAGATTTCAGTTCGCCGCCAAAGACGAGATGAAGCAATTGTTTGGATTCGCTGACGCTGGGTGCGCTCATGGGGTCCGTTCTCTCCGATGGTTTGAAAGTTTGCATGCGTTCGGCTGGCGGAACCGTGCCTGACGCGAAAAAATGCGTTGGGGTCCTTCCTGCCCGAGGCTGTTGTGCGATGCAAGAGGGCGGGGTCTATCAGCGGGGTATTGCGGTGGTGCATCACGGGATGGGTCAATCGGGAATAGGCCATTAGGCAGGCCGATCTGGCGTTGCATCCGGCCAAATGGCGCGTTTTGGGGCAGTCCGATAGCGACCTGTTCACCATTGGCTTAAGCCTGCGTGAACCTCGCTATGTCAGTATGCCTCATCACGACCCCGAACGGGGCGGCTGAGACTGGACCCTCAAGGGGCGGCTCAGAAGTCTACAGGAAGTCTCGAATACAAAAGCGCCGCTCTCCCTTGGAGGCGGCGCTTTTTGTTTGGTCCGGATTTTTTGTGCTCCACACTGGGCAAGCCCGTGTGGAGCTGGGTTT
>CAYGRH010000058.1:3970-12977 GCA_964352165.1 uncultured Hyphomicrobiaceae bacterium
TTTGGTCCGGATTTTTTGTGCTCCACACTGGGCAAGCCCGTGTGGAGCTGGGTTTATTGTGGTCCACATTCGCCAGAGCTATGTGGAGCTGGTTGCCTACAGAGGTGGTGGAAGGCGGCGGGCTTGTGCGGGAATTTGCCGAACGCCGGAACCGCGGCGGGTTGGATCCCGGGGACAAGCCCCGGGATGACAGACTTGGGGTGTCGCTGCCGTTCGAGCCAAACTCCAACGGTCATCCCGGCATTTATTGCCGGGATCAAAGGTTCAACAGCGTTGGCCGTCGGCGGGTCTTCGAGCGATTGGCATTGTTCTGGTCCGGATTTTTTGTGGTCCACACTGGACAAGCCCGTGTGGAGCCGGGTTTTTTTGTGGTCCACATTCGCCACGGCGATGTGGAGCTGGTTGCCTACTGGCGCAAAGGCAGGCGCAAAGCAGGTGCAAGTGCATGCGCTGGGGGGTGGTGGGTGCCTATACGAGGGCGTTGAGGGTCATGTCGGCGAGGAGGCCGGCGAAGAGGGCGATGCCGACATCGCGGTTCGACTTGAAACGTTTCAGGCAATTGTCGCCGTCGCTGCAATCAAGCGTCGTGACCTGCCAGGCAAAGTGCGCGGCGATGAACATCAGGGCTGCGTATGTGGCGATGCCAGCTCCGGCGAAAATCGCCGAGGCGATCCACAAGACGACCGCTGCGGCGTAGAGGACAGAAAGCCATGCAACTGTGTTGTCGCCAAATCGGATGGCCGTCGATTTAAGGCCAAGCATCAGGTCGTCTTCCTTGTCCTGATGGGCGTAGATCGTGTCATAGGCGACCGTCCAGGCGACTGCGCCGGCATACAGCAGTACCGGTGCCGCTGAGAGCGAACCGTAAACGGCTGCCCATCCGACCAGTGCGCCCCAGTTGAATGTCAGCCCCAGGATTACCTGCGGCCAGTAGGTCAGCCGCTTCATGAACGGGTAGACCATCACGAGGGCAAGTGAGGCGATGCCGAGCGCGATCGTGAAGGTATTGAACTGGACGAGTACGGCCAGCCCGACAAGCGACAGCGCGACGACGAAGGCCAGCGCCTGGTTCGGCGATACCTGGCCCGAGGGAATAGGCCGATTGCGGGTGCGCTCCACCTTGGCGTCAAACTCGCGGTCGACGTAGTCATTGTAGGCGCAGCCAGCGCCTCGCATGACGAATGCGCCAACGGCGAACAGAGCCATGAACCAGAGATTGGGCCACGTCTGACCGGCCGTCAGTTGCGCCAGCGCCAGCGACCACCAGCACGGCCATAACAACAGCCATGTGCCGATCGGCCGGTCAGCGCGGGCAAGCCGCAGGAATGGACGCGAAGCAGCCGGGGCCCAGCGATCGACCCAGTTGCCGGCCGGTGCGTCGGTGATGCGGTCAAAGGCCGGAGTGTTCAAAGGCGTTACCTGTTGTGCGGGCATGCTCGTGGGGGTGACGGCTGGCACTGAACGTATGGGGTGAAAGGGAAAGCCGCAATGCGCGGGGTTGGCGCGGGCAAGGCGAAGCCGGGAGCGGTCAAGCTCGATAAGTCCTTGCGCCTCGGCCCGGGGCAATTAATACAGCCCCATGCCAATCCATGATTTCAATGCCGAGCGCTTGTTTGTCTCTGCTCCCCTCGCGGCGGGGCGTGATGTCGAATGCTCGCGCGAACAGATGAACTACCTCGTCAATGTTCTGCGGTTGAATGCCGGGGACCAGATCCTGGTGTTCAACGGCGTGGATGGCGAATGGTTGACGCGGCTGTCCGACGTCAAGAAGCGGTCCTGCCGGCTTGAGGTCATTGAGCAGGTGCGCGCCCAGCAAAGCGGTCCTGACATCGCCTATTTGTTTGCGCCGCTGAAGCGAACCCGGCTCGACTACATGGTGCAGAAGGCTGTCGAAATGGGTGTGGCGCGGCTGCAGCCCGTGCTGACGCAGCGGACGATTGCTGACCGGGTCAACCTTGAGCGGATGCGCTCCAATGTCGTTGAGGCGGCCGAACAGTGCGGCATCCTTCACATCGCCGAGGTTTGCGAGCCGGTTAAGCTCAGCGCTGTGCTGGACGGGTGGGATAACAACCGCCGCCTGATCTACTGCGACGAGTTGGCGCCGGTTTCGGATCCGATCCAGGCATTGCGGCCGATTGATCCGGGGCCATTGGCGGTTTTGATCGGACCGGAGGGCGGGTTTTCGCCTGAGGAACGCGAGATGCTCTCAGGACTGGAGTTTGCAACGGCCATTTCGCTGGGGCCGCGCATTATGCGGGCGGATACGGCAGCCGTTGCTGCTCTTGCTGTGGTTAATGCCGTGCTGGGCGACTGGGCCAGTTCGCCGGCTTGCCCCGGCAAGTAATCGCGACAATTTCACCTTCCGTTGCATTTGGCGGGACAAGGCCATACCTCTGCCGATACACGATGCGGCAAGGCGGCGTTAACGCATGTTCTGTTCGGGACTTGGCGAACACGCGAAATACCGGGATGAGACTATTTGGCGGATTTTTGAATTCTGCGCGAGCGCTGTATTTCGCCTGAGAAACACAAGAGCATTGCCACAACGCTGAATGGCGTATTGCGCAACCGGGTAGGTTTATTTTGAATATTCTGGGTATCGTCTCGAAAACGCATGACACAGGTCTTGCACTGCTCAGCGACGGTGTGCCCGCCTTCATCTACGAAGAAGAGCGGTTCAAACGCGAAAAGCACACCAAGGATTTTCCCGTGCGCTCGCTGAAAGCGGCGTTCAAGGACGGCGACTTCGATTTCTCCGATGTCGATGTCATCACCACTCCGTGGAACACGAAAGCGCTGATAGGCACGTTCTTCAACGCGGTGTTTGGTCATGCTCCTGCGAGCCTGAACCTGTTGCGGCCGGCTGCGCACAGCACTCAGGATAGCGGTATTGTCAATTTGTGGCTGCGGCTGCAGATCCAGATGCGCAAGCATCTCGGCGTTGCCAAGCTTCCGCCCATCGTGCAGGTCGGTCATCACGAGTCGCATGCCTCTGTCTTCTATGTCTCGCCGTTCGAAGAGGCGACCGTTCTCGTTATGGACGGTTATGGCGACGTGGCGGCGACAAGCGCATTCACCGGCCAGGGTACGAAACTGCAAAAGCAGTGGCAGCTCGGATTCTTCGACAGCCTCGGCATGGTCTACACCTGCGCGACGCAGCACCTCGGGTTCAAGCCGTTCGAGGAAGGCACCGTTATGGCCTTGGCGGCGTGCGGCGGGCCGACCTACGTCGACCGTATGCGCAAACTGATCCATCTGACCGAGGATGGTGGCTTCAAGATCAACCGCGAGTATGTGTCGATTGACACGCACGGACTGATCCGGCCGTTCACCGACAAATTCATTGCCGAGTTCGGCCCGGCGCGAAAGCCCGACGAGCCAGTGACTGATCGCCATCGTGATCTGGCGTATGCACTGCAGGCTGTTACGGAAGAGGCCGTACTGCACATCGTGCGTTCACTGGAAAAGACGACGACGTCGCGCAATCTTGTGATCACCGGGGGTGTGGCGCTCAACTGTGTTTCGAACGCGCGGGTTCTGCGCGATACCGCTTTCGAGCGCGTGTGGGTGCCGCCCTGTGCGTCGGATACAGGTGCGCCGCTCGGCAGTGCCCTTTATCATTATCACAACACGCTTGGCCGTCCGCGCACGTTCGAGATGACGCATCCGTTCTACGGAAAGGCCTATAAGAATTCAGAGATCGAGGCTGCTTTGAATGCAGCGGGGCTCGAATTCGAACACATGGAGGAGAAGGCCCTCCTTCAGCGGGTTGCGGAAAACCTCGCCGACCAGAAGATCGTCGGCTGGTTCCAGGGCCGTTATGAGATCGGCCCGCGAGCGCTCGGTAACCGCTCCATTCTGGCTGACCCGCGTTCGCTGAAGATCAAGGATCTGATCAACGCACGCATCAAGTATCGCGAGCCGTTCAGGCCGTTCGCGCCGGCTGTCCTGCTGGAACGAGCGTCTGAGTTCTTTGAAATCGATCAGCCCGATCCGTTCATGACGATGGCGCCGCGCGTCAAGACCGACAAGCTGGATGTTATTCCGGCTGCCGTGCATGTGGACGGCACGGGGCGGATTCAGACCGTGCGGCGGGAAGACAACCCGCGCTATTACGCCATCATCGAAGCGTTCGGCGAATTGACAGGTGTTCCCGTGCTGATCAACACCAGCTTCAACCGGCACGAACCGGTCGTCGCCAGCCCGGCAGAGGCTGTCTCGTGTTATCTCAGAACCGAGATGGATGTCTTGGTGCTTGGGGACTACTACGTGACCGCGCGCAACGAAGCGGCAGTCAAGCGTGCCTTTGCCGAGTTCGAAAAGATCCACGGGCGCAAGTAAGAGCCCGACCCGGCTTTTCCATTTACTCGCCGGTGGCGGCATTACGACTTTCGACCAGTCGATGGGGCAACAAGCCTGTTGTCTATCAAAGCAATCGGGAATGTGATAGCTGCCGCATGCGGCTGATTTCGCTTGCAGTTTTTGTGCGCTGCTACTGATGGGCCATGCCGTTGGGGCTGTAAACGCTTGTGCAGGGCGGGCACTGTGGCCATAAGCTTTTTGAATTCTGGTCGGGGTGCGGATATCGCTGCGGACCGTCCCTGGCTACGTCAATTCGCTGAAAGGCTCTGCATGTCCACCCGCCAAGAGGAAGCACCAAGCGCTGCAATAAATTCGCGCGACGATCTGGTGGCGTGGATTGCAGCTGGCGAAAAGCCTCCGTCGGATTGGCGTATAGGGACCGAGCACGAAAAGTTCGTGTTCCGGCATGAGGATCTGGGGCCGGTCCCCTATGAAGGCGAGAACGGCATCAATGCGCTGATGCACGGCCTGATGGATTGCTGCGGCTGGTTTCCGATTACTGAAAACGACAACATCATTGCTTTGAAGCGAGCGCCGGGAGAACCTGGCGGTACCGTTAGTCTGGAGCCGGGCGGGCAATTTGAGCTGTCGGGTGCTCCGCTGTTATCGGTGCACGAAACATGCGCCGAAACGTCTGATCATCTTCGGCAATGCCACCGGGCAGGCGACGAGTTGGGTCTGGGCTTCAGCGGACTGGGGTTTGCGCCGGTGTGGTCCCGCGATGAGATCCCGACGATGCCCAAGGCGCGCTACGGCGTGATGACGGGCTATATGCCGAAGGTCGGCACGCGCGGGCTCGATATGATGTACCGCACGTCCACCATCCAGGTGAATCTGGACTTCGGTTCGGAAGCCGACATGGTGCACAAAATGCGCGTGTCACTTGCGTTGCAGCCGATTGCTACTGCGTTGTTTGCGTCTTCTCCATTCACGGACGGCAAGCCCAACGGGTTTAAATCCGCGCGCAGCCAAGTCTGGCTGCACACCGATTCCAACCGGACCGGGATGCTGCCCTGGGCGTTCCAAGATGGCATGGGGTATGAGGCCTACGTCGACTACGCGCTGAAGGTGCCGATGTATTTCGTCTACCGCAACGGGCGCTACATTGATGTGTCGGGAGCCAGTTTCGGCGACTTCATGGCCGGCAAACTGCCGGGCCTCGAAAAGGAAGTGCCGACGCTGGATGACTGGTCGGACCATCTGACGACGCTGTTTCCCGAAGTCCGGCTCAAGCGTTTCCTGGAAATGCGCGGGGCAGATGGCGGCAGCCGCGACATGATCTGCGCGTTGGCTGCGTTCTGGACCGGCCTGCTTTATGACCGAGGTGCGCTCAACGGGGCGTGGGACATCGTCAAGGGTTGGAGCGATGAACAGCGTCAGCAGCTCCGCGAGGACGTGCCGGTGCATGCGCTCGAGGCCAGAATAGCCGGGCGCGATCTCGTCGATGTTGCACGTGATGTGCTGGCGGTCTCGCGCGAGGGACTGCGGCGGCGGGCAATGACGGATACGGATGCGCGCAACGAGGCCAAATATCTTGAGCCGCTCGACGAAATTGTCGAGAGCCGTCAGACTGCGGCAGACCGGCTATTGGCGGCTTTCCATGGCCCTTGGGGTGGCGATATCAGCGCGGTCTACGAGGCGACCGCCCTGTAAGCGGCCGCGTGAGGCCTGCCCGGTTTTGTATATTTTTAGCCATTGCCGACGGTATTGAGCTTGCCTTGCAGGTTAAGTTCAGGTGACGTTCATGTGACGGCCCCTAGAACTGAGCATCGGACATAGCTGGGAACGTGCGGAGTTTGCCGCGCGACCGGACTTTCAGGACTGTGCGTGGCGGCGCAGGGAAAGCGGGTTGCCAGCGGATCAGGAGGGTTTCACCTTGGCGCGTCGCGCAATCATATTCGCAGTCCTTGCGCTGTTGGCTACCGGCAGCGTGGCTGTCGGAGGTGGTTCAAACTCCGAACTCATCCAGGTTGCAAACTCGTGCGCCGCGGAATGCCGGGCAAAGCACAACCAGTGCCGCATCAAATCCAAGGGCAGCCCGAAATGCGACGACAAGCTGCAAGCCTGCCTCAGCCGGTGTCTGGGACGGTAGCGCTGTCCGTGCCGGAATGATCGGCAGGCTCAACCTTCGTTCAACAGGATGATGGCGACGCGGCGTGCGCCGTGGGCGCCGATGACGATTTTTCCACCGATATCCGCCGTGCGCGATGGGCCTGTGATCAGGTTCAGCGTGCGCGGCATGTCGGGTTTTGCGGTAGCGCTGGCGCGTACGTGGTCGAAGGCATCTTCGTAGCTGGCCAGGATATCTCCACGGCGCAGGACGACGACGTGGGTCTCTGGCAGGAAATTGAGCGTTACGGGGTTGTCAGGACCGGAGCACAGCACAAGTGTGCCGGTTTCCGCGATACCAGCAACTGCGCGCGACAGGCCGACGAGATCGGTCGGTGTTGCCGGGCCACTCTCGCGCTCGAGGCCTCTTGCTGTTTCCCAGGGGAAACCGTTGAGCATTGCGTCCTCGCCCATGCGGATGCGTGGAGGCACGTTGTTGGCCTTAAGATAGGCTGCAATGGCTTGCGGTATTTCGGAGACGGACCGGACTTCGACGACCGTGGCGAGCTGGCGTTCGGCTTCACTTATGAAAAGTGCTGGAAGTTCGCCGGGCGGGATGGAGCTTCGCTGGGGTTGAAGGTGGCGCGGCGGATTAGCGATGCGCTGTGCGGCTGCACGACGGCGTTCATCCATCGAGGTCGCGGCAAGGCCGAGCGCGGAGGCTGCCTTGGCGTGCGACTTTTCTATGGCTTCGAAAATGTGCTTGCGGCTCATCTGGGAACTCCGCGCTGGGTTTCTTTCCAAAGCTGCTGGAAGGTTCGGCCCTGTGGTGCTGGCAGGTCGCGATGCCTTGTCCAGCCGCCGGCCATCGGCAGCCAGGAAAATGCACCTCTGCTACCGGCTATCGCGCCCATACCGGCAGCGGCGAAGCGGGCGGTGAGATGATAGAGTCGGGGTCTTGAGGCGAAGAAGCCCCATACCTTGAGGCCAAGTCCCGCAGTAAGAGACGGGCCCACCTCATCGAATTCGACCTCCCGCCATTTATGCATGAGTTTGGGTAACGGAATTCGCATCGGACAGACGGATTCGCAACGCCCGCAGAAAGTCGATGCGTTGGGCAGGTTCTTGCCTTCCTTGATCCCGATCAGGGCCGGCGTCATGACGGCGCCGATCGGACCAGGGTAGACCCAACCATAGGAGTGGCCGCCGACAGCGCCGTAGACCGGGCAGTGGTTCATGCACGCGCCGCATCGGATGCAACGCAGGACTTCGCGGAACTCAGATGCCAGCAGTTCCGTGCGGCCATTATCGAGAAGCACGACGTGATACTCGCGCGGACCGTCGGGGTCATCATCACGCCTGGGGCCGGTCGAGAACGTGGTGTAGGTGGTGATCTCCTGTCCCGTTGCCGAACGCGCCAACAGCCGGATCAGCGTTGAGACGTCATTCAGGGTGGGGACGACCTTGTCGATCGAGGCGATGACAATATGCACCTTCGGCAATGACTGGGTGAGATCGCCGTTGCCTTCGTTTGTGACGATGATCGAGGAGCCGGTTTCAGCGATGAGGAAATTTGCGCCCGTAATGCCGACGTCGGCTGAGACGAATTTTTCACGCAGGACTGAGCGGGCTTCATCGACGAGTTCGACGGGCTGTTCGAGGCGGCGACCCTCCGGGAGGTGCGTGTGCTCGGTGCGGAAGTCGTGTTCAACCTGCTCCTGCGTCAGGTGGATGGCTGGCGCGATGATGTGAGAGGGCGTTTCGTGGCGGATTTGCAGAATGTATTCGCCCAGATCGGTCTCGACGACTTCGTAACCCGCTTTTTCTAGGTGGGCGTTGAGTGAGATCTCTTCGGAGATCATGGATTTGCCCTTGGTGACGCGCTTTGCGCCAGCGTTGCGGCAAATGTCTTCGATAATCTTGTTGGCGTCTTGACCGTTCGATGCCCAGTGAACGTGCGCGCCAGAGGCGATCGCGTTTCGTTCATACGTTTCGAGATAGGCGTCGAGGTTTTCCAAAGTGTGGTTGCGCAGGTCGCGGCCGATATCGCGGAGGGCGTCGAATTCGGGCAATCGCGATTTGGCGTTCGCGCGCTGAGCGACCAGCCCGCCAGGCAGACCCGATAAGGCTTTTTGCAACTGGGAATCGCCAAGAGCGCCGCGGGCGTTGGACTTGAAAGACGTGGTTGTGGCCTGCATCTGGGTCGTTTTCTCCGGTGGGAGGTGAGCGCAGTTTTGCTTGCGCATTGAGGTTTAATCGCTTCGATCTCATGCGATCAGGCTCTAACTGCGAAGCCAGCTTGCGTATTGCGCGTCGGCATTCTTCATATCGTCATACAACCACACCATGCGATCGCAGAACCACAATTTACAAATGAAACAAACAGCACCCCCGGCGATAAAGCTGATCGGCTCGGCCATGACGGCACCCGCCAGCATCACGACAACGCCGACGCCGGAGCATGTGGCAAGGATGCTTGCGGCAAGAGCATGATGGTGCGGAATTGTAATGGTTGCCCGGTTGCGCCAGACGCGCTCGCCGAAAGTTGCCTTTGATGCCCAGTTGTCGGGCTTAGCCGGGGCTTTGAACAAGCGGG
>CAYGRH010000059.1:0-12942 GCA_964352165.1 uncultured Hyphomicrobiaceae bacterium
CTTTCCCGTTTGCAGTTGCTGGACGAGGTCAGGCTTAACGGTCACCTGGGCGTAGCAGGCAAACGTGTGGCACCGCAGGAAAGGAGCATTGCCGACATCCTTGCCGTCGATCTTCAGGCCAAGACCGGGTGGGAGAAGGACCCCGATAGGGGCGAACACCCTCAACACCTGCGTGCCATTTGCAAAATTCTGGAAATAGACCGTCAGCCCGACGTTGTTGCGGTCCTCGGCCGTGACCGATTGCACGACGGCGCAGACCTCTTTGCTTGCCCCTGGCGGTGGAGGTTTGCACACCACTTGCCAATCGCCATGCTGTGAGCGGACGTTGCCGTCCGGTTCAGCCGCGCTGAGCGGGCCGCTGGACCACGGCAACCCTGCCGCGTATGCCAAGCATATGGCGGTCAAAGCGATACGCATTTTTTGCAGGGTGCTCGTCAGGGCGCTGCCAGTGGGCGAAGCGGCTTCGTGTATCAAGAACGGCTCCATGAGCGTGTGCGGTGGTGTGAATGCTATGCGCTATCGTCGAGGACAATTGCAACCGATGGTCATGGTCGTCTGTTTGCTTAAAGCGGCTAAATTGGGACTTACGTTCCAGGTTGTGACGACGCGAACATTCGCGCAGACCTCGCGTTCGCTCAAGTTGTGAATTCCGCGCGCCTCAAACGCGGGGAAATGCCGCATAATCGTTGACTTGAATGGCGATTGCCTGTTGTGTTCCATGTGGAGTGGAACCGCTCCCGAAAAAAATCTGCGGATCAAAGTCCAGCAGAACTCCGTTCTCGGCCGCCAAGGGAAGGGCGAAGCCAGAGATAAGGATCTCGGGAGACTATGCGTTCCTAGGGGAGGTTCCCAGTAATCCTGGGCCACTAACAGGAGAAAAAGATGGTCGGAAGACTGCTGAGCGGTAAGCCGTTTAGTCTTCTTGGCGCGGCACTTGCTGCGTCGATGGTTGCAAACCCAGCTTCGGCTTATGTGGGCCAGCCCACCGACGGTCAGCTCGGATTGCAAGGTGCGGTTACGCCGGTCATGCAGGCGATCCACGAGTTCCATGATCTCGTCAACATCATCATCATTGTGATCACGCTGTTTGTGATGGCGCTCATGGGCTACGTCATGTGGCGGTTCCGCGAGAGCGCGAACCCTACGCCTTCTCGTACGACGCACAACACGATGATCGAGGTTGCCTGGACCGTAGTGCCGATCATCATTCTGGTGCTGATCGCCGTGCCGTCGTTCCGGCTGTTGCACCTGCAGTATTCGTTTCCAAAGCCTGACCTGACGATCAAAGCGACGGGGCACCAGTGGTACTGGTCGTATCAGTATCCGGACCAGGGTGCTTTCGCGTTCGATTCCTACATGCTCACCGACGACGAGCGCCAGGAATTGATCGACAAGGGTTTGTCCGCTCCGCGTCTACTTGCTGTCGACAATGATGTGGTCGTTCCGGTCAACAAGAACGTCCATGTTCTGGTAACTGCCAATGATGTCATTCATAACTGGACCATTCCGTCGTTCGGCTCAAAGGTCGACGCTGTTCCCGGCCGTGTGACCAGCACCTGGTTCCGCGCTGAAAAAGAGGGCGTCTACTATGGGCAGTGTTCGGAGCTGTGCGGTGCGGACCATGCGTTCATGCCTATCGCAGTTCGCGTCGTCAGTGACGATGTGTTCGCAAAATGGTCGGCCGCTATGAAGGATGACAATGGCGACGAGGCCAAAGCCATTCTGCAGCAGGCTGCTCTTGAACAGCAGGGCCGTCGGCAGGTTGCTCAATCGCGCAAGTAACAGGTTAAGAGCCGGTCGGGCAGCGGGGCTGCCCGTCCCTCGGCCTGTTACCATCACGAGATAGAAAAGTATTCAGAGAACAAGCGGATAGGGAATATGGGAACTGCATCGCATATGGATGTCGACGCTAACGGAGCTCCAAAGAGCTTTGTGACGCGCTGGCTTTACTCAACGAACCACAAAGACATCGGTACGATGTACCTGATCTTCGCTATGATGGCAGGGATCGTCGGTGGTGCATTGAGTGTGGCCATGCGGCTGGAACTGCAGGACCCAGGTCTGCAGTACTTTGCCAACCACCATACCTACAACGTGTTTGTCACCGGCCACGGTCTGATCATGGTGTTCTTCATGGTCATGCCGGCGATGATCGGCGGCTTCGGCAACTGGTTCGTGCCGCTACAGATCGGTGCGCCGGACATGGCGTTCCCGCGCATGAACAATATCTCGTTCTGGTTGCTGCCGGTTGCATTCCTTCTGCTTGTAATGTCGATGTTCGTTGAAGGGCCTCCCGGCTCCAACGGCGTCGGGGGCGGCTGGACGATTTACGCGCCGCTATCGACGTCAGGGCAGCCTGGTCCGGCGATGGACTTTGCAATTCTATCGCTGCACATCGCAGGCGCATCGTCGATCCTAGGTGCGATCAACTTCATCACCACGATCTTCAATATGCGTGCGCCAGGCATGACGCTGCACAAGATGCCACTGTTCGTGTGGTCGGTTCTTGTGACTGCGTTCCTGCTGTTGTTGTCGCTTCCGGTTCTTGCCGGCGCGATCACCATGCTACTGACTGACCGGAACTTCGGTACGGCGTTCTTTGATCCTGCGGGCGGTGGCGATCCGATCCTTTACCAGCACCTGTTCTGGTTCTTCGGTCACCCTGAAGTCTACATTCTGATCCTGCCCGGCTTCGGGATGATCAGCCACATCATCTCGACGTTCTCAAAGAAGCCTGTGTTCGGTTACTTGGGCATGGCGTACGCTATGGTCGCGATCGGCCTCGTCGGCTTCATCGTGTGGGCTCACCACATGTATACGTCCGGCATTAGCGTCGATACGCAGGCCTACTTTGTGTTTGCGACAATGGTCATCGCGGTGCCTACAGGGGTTAAGATCTTCTCCTGGATTGCGACCATGTGGGGCGGTTCTATCTCCTACCGCCTGCCTATGATCTGGGCGCTGGGCTTCATCTTCCTGTTCACCGTCGGTGGTGTGACGGGCGTGATGTTGGCCAACGCCGGTGTCGACCGCGCATTGCACGATACCTACTACGTGGTGGCACACTTCCACTACGTTCTGTCGCTAGGCGCTGTGTTCGCCATCTTCGCCGGCTGGTACTACTGGTTCCCGAAGATGAGCGGCTACATGTACTCGGAGTTCTGGGGCAAGCTGCACTTCTGGCTGACCTTTATCGGCGCGAACATCCTGTTCTTCCCGCAGCACTTCCTCGGGCTGGCAGGCATGCCCCGTCGCTACGTCGACTATCCCGATGGCTTTGCTTTCTGGAACAAGATCTCGTCGATGGGTTCCTACATCACGGCATTGGGTACGATTTGTTTCTTCATCGGTCTCGTCGTGGCGTTCTCGCGCCGTGAAAAGGCAGGAGACAATCCTTGGGGCGTCGGAGCCACCACTCTTGAGTGGACGCTGACCTCGCCGCCTCCGTATCACTGCTTTGAGACGTTGCCGAAGATCAAGGCAACGGATCACCACTGAAGTTGAAAAGTCCCGGGTGGACCGGCCTAGAAGGCCTTTCCGTCCGGGGCTCTTTTTGTCTCAACCGGCGATGGCTGTATTGCCCAAGGTGATCGGGTGCACCGGCTCGCTGCCGGGGCAGTTGTGTCGGTTTAAGCGAGGGTGCGTGAAGTTCGCTCGCGACTTTGGAATTTGAGATACCAACGGTCAGTCAACACGGCTGTTAATGGAAACTTGGTCCGATGCTTGGCGCTCATTGAGCGCTGGCCTTACCGGATTTACAGGGAGACTGGCGGCACATGTCGAGCCAGGCCGTAGAGAGTAGCGCGACGATCGAGCCGAGAGCCGCATTGGGCGAGCCGGCGGTTGGCGATTTTATCGAACTGCTGAAGCCTCGGGTGATGTCGCTTGTCGTTTTCACGGCACTCGTCGGCATGGTTGCTGCCCCGGGCGGCCTTCACCCACTCATCGCGGTTATCGCGCTTTTGTGCATCACCATCGGGGCTGGCGCTTCGGGCGCGCTCAACATGTGGTATGACGCGGACATCGACCGGATGATGGCGCGCACCGCGGCACGGCCTATTCCGCGCGGTCGGGTCAGCGAAGACGAGGCTCTGGGATTCGGCGTCGTGCTGTCGGTGTTCTCGGTCATGACGCTCGGGCTACTGGTGAACTGGGTGGCAGCCGCACTGCTTGCCCTGACAATAGCATTTTATATTTTCATCTACACGATGTGGCTAAAGCGCCGGACGGCACAGAACATCGTTATCGGCGGTGCGGCGGGGGCGTTTCCTCCGATGATCGGCTGGGCCAGCGTGACGGGCGGCGTTTCGATCGAAAGCGTCCTCATGTTCCTCATCATCTTCATGTGGACGCCACCGCACTTCTGGGCGCTATCGCTTTATCGCTGCCGGGACTACGAGCGTGTGGGCGTGCCGATGCTGCCGGTTGTTGCGGGACCGACGGAGACGCGGCGTCAAATCCTGATTTATTCGCTGCTGCTGGTTCCCGTCACGATCGCGCCCTACTTCATCGGGCTGGGCGGTATCGCATACCTCGTGTCCTCAGTGCTGCTGGGGGCCGGCTTCTTGTGGTACGCCTTCGAAGTGTGGCGCGTGCGTGAAGGGCGCGAAGGCGACAAATCGGCCAAAAAGCTGTTTGTTTTCTCTATCTTTTATCTGTTCGCGATTTTTGCGGTTTTGTTAGGCGAGCACACGGTCGCACGCTTGATGGCGTGAGGACGCAATAGGACATTTAATGGCTGAAAATACAGTGGTGAAGAGTGACGAAGAGCGGATGCGCGAGCGGCGCCAGAAGATACGTTCGATCGCCATTGCGGTGTCGCTGGCCGCGTTCGCGCTGCTGTTTTATCTGGCGACAATTGTTCGGTTGGGCAGCAATGTCGCGAACCGTGCGCTGTGATCGATGAGTGTAAACCAATGAGCGATCAGGTGGACCGACGATGAATGGAACCGATCAGGTGGACGGCGACGTGAAGGCACGTTCAACCGCGCGGCAACACCGTTTTGTTGCCATAACCTGCGCTTGCGTTGCGGTCGGGATGGTCGGTATGTCGTATGCCGCTGTGCCGCTCTATCAGTTGTTTTGCCAGGTGACGGGATACGGTGGCACAACGCAGCGTGCGATTGCGCCTTCTGATCACATGGTCGACCAGACGATTACGATGCGCTTTGACGCGAACGTGGCGCGCAAGCTGGCCTGGGACTTCAAGCCTGTCGTTTCGACCCTGACGGTGCAGCTCGGGGAAAACCGGATCGCGCATTATACCGCGACGAATACCTCCGACAAGCCGCTTCGCGGGACGGCGACGTTCAACGTCACGCCCGATTCGGCTGGGATATTCTTCAACAAGATCGAGTGTTTCTGCTTCACAGAGCAGCTACTGCAGCCAGGCGAAACCGTGGATATGCCCGTTACTTTCTTTGTTGATCCCGAGATCGCAAACGATAAGGATGCTAAGAAAATTTCTCAGATTACCCTGTCCTACACGTTCTATCCTATGGACGAGGACAAGAGCGCGGCGGTCGCCGAGCCAGCAGCCGAGGAGGCGGGTAAAACCAGACTTTGAGTTCGGTTGAATTCCGCAAAAATGGCGGGTTGGGCTGAATGGCGGGAAAGATGAACAAGAAATCACGGTGAAACGGGATTTCATCAACGACTTGACTTTGGGACAAGGGGACGGAGACCGATATGGCTGACAGCCACGCAAAACACCACGATTACCATCTGGTCAATCCAAGCCCGTGGCCGCTGGTCGCTTCGGCGGGCGCGCTGGTAATGGCAATTGGCGCGATCGCTTTGATGCGTTCGATGAACGACGGGGAGGGACTAAACCTTCTCGGTCTCATGATCCACGGCCCATGGATGTTCGTGATCGGCTTCCTGGCGGTCTTCATCACTGCATTCCTATGGTGGGCAGATGTAATCCGCGAAGGTCACGCTGGCGATCACACGCCGGTCGTTCAGCTTCATCTGCGCTACGGCATGATCCTTTTCATCATGTCGGAAGTCATGTTCTTCGTTGCCTGGTTTTGGGCCTATTTCGACGTCGCACTTTTCCCTTCCGGTATTTATCAGCCGGAAAACGTATCGGAAGTCGTAGGGATGGTTCAGCGCCACGAAGTGACGGGCGGCACCTGGCCACCGGTTGCAAGCGAAGCGTTTACCAGCACGTTCGAGCCTTGGGGGCTACCGTTCGTCAACACGTTGGTTCTTTTGTTGTCGGGCTGCACGGTCACATGGGCGCACCATGCCCTGCTGCATAACAACCGCAGCCAGCTCATCTGGGGCCTTCTGCTGACCGTGCTTCTTGGCATGCTCTTCACCGTTCTGCAGGTTTATGAGTACGGCCATGCTGCGTTCCACTATCAGGGCCACATCTACGGTGCGACGTTCTACATGGCCACTGGCTTCCACGGGGCCCACGTCGTAATCGGCACGATCTTCCTGGCGGTTTGCCTCTATCGCGCAATCCAAGGAGCGTTCACGCCCAAGGAGCACTTCGGTTTCGAAGCGGCTGCCTGGTACTGGCACTTCGTTGACGTGGTCTGGCTATTCCTGTTTGCCGCGATCTATGTCTGGGGCGCTGGTGCGCACGCCGGCGGTGGCCACTAAAGTCGCCTTGCGATAGCCGGGATCTGATTTCCGGTCATCAATGGACATGCAGAAGCGGGCGGTCATTTCTGATCGCCCGCTTTGCTTTTTTTTGATTCTGCTTTCGCTGCCTTCGTGTCTCTTCAAAGGCATCAAGCGTTCGCTAGGCGTGTCCTTGTGTGGCGAAACCACACGTTGCGATGAACGGCTACTCCTGACACATTCAGAAACATGAATGAGAAAAGCCACCATTCCTCGCCCGTTGTTGCGGGGCTTAAGGGCCGATGTCCGCGCTGCGGGGGTGGCCCGCTGTTTCAGATGTTCCTGAATATGCGCGATCGATGCTCGTCGTGCGGGCTTGATTTCAAGTTCGTCGATACCGGAGACGGGCCAGCCGTCTTCGCGATCTTTATCCTTGGGTTCGGCGTGCTTGGCGCGGCTTTGTGGGTCGAATTCACGTTTTCGCCGGCGTTGTGGGTTCACGCGCTGTTGTGGGGCGCAGTGACGCCTGTCCTCGCGCTTGGCATCCTGCGATTGCTGAAGGGCTTGCTGATTGGCCTGCAATACCGCAACAAGGCCGAGCCGGGTCAGCTTGAAGACAACTAGAGCAGACCAATATTCCGTGTTGGTCGAAGTCCTGGGCAGATGTGCACACCAAGCCCGTGTGCCCCTTCTGACTGCCGCCGCAAGCGCTCCGGTATGAAGCGTGTTTCTTGAAGCAAGGTAGCGAAATCCATGTTCACGCGGATGCGAGAGGCCGGACTTTTGCTGCCGGCGGTGGCGACGCTGGCTGCGTTCGGTCTGCTCGTCTGGCTTGGCAACTGGCAGATGGAGCGCAAGGCGTGGAAGGAAGAACTGCTTTCAGGCATCGAGACGGGGGCTAAAGGCGACCCTGTGGGGCTCGCAGATGTTTTGACGTCCAGCGATCTCACATCTCAGCGTTTCAGGCGCGTGAGCGTCAGCGGCAGATTTTCGCACGAGCACGAGTTTCATGTTTGGCATCCCGGCAATCGGGGCCCTGCCTGGGAAGTCATCACGCCAGTGATATTGGATGAACCGGTTGCAATCTCAGACGGTGCGCCGATGATCCGCGCGGTGCTGGTTATTCGCGGTTCCGTGCTGGAAGCGCTTAAGGATCCCACGAGCCGGCAGGCTGGCCAGATCGCCGGGCCGCTGAGTGTGACAGGCCGTGTGAGGCTGGGCGGAACAGGAACGTTTTCCAGCACGCCGGATCCAGAAAAAAACCAATGGTATGAGAAAGATGCCGAAGTTTTTGGTGCGCATCTGGATGGTGGCTTGAAGGATGGAGCGCAGGTTATTGCGGCTGGTGAGATTGCGCCCGTGTTCATTGAAGCGGAAACCCTATCGGGAGGCGTGGGAGCCCCTGAGCCACAGTTGGCTGCGTTGGAGCTAACGAACCGCCATCTTGAATATGCGCTGACCTGGTATGGGCTGGCTGCAACGCTGATCGCTGTATTCCTGGCATTTGCCATCAGCCGGTTGCGCCGTGGGGCTGCCGCCGAAGCGTAATGGGCTGGGTCGTGCAGCCTGATTAATCACAGGCGTGGGCTGTTTTTCGCGTTACCGCAAATTTTGTCTGCTGAACGCTCGGGTGTTCTGATGTGTTGACGACGCGGGCTTGCGATTCCATCAAGGGGCGTCTTGCTCTAGGGTGCCCCCTGATAAATTGGAAACCAGCAAGAGAACTGTCCGCCACACTGCCCGCTAATCTGTCGACTAACCCGTTGATTTCTAGTCCTCCTGTCTGAGGTCGTGATGCTCGGTTCATATGAAAGTCAACGCTTTTTCACCTGATGCAATCACGTCCTGAATTCGCGGTTCAGTTCGACTTCTGGAGCGGGAATTCGGGAATTGGGCACCGGCATCAGGAACAGAGACTTTCATCATCATCCGGCATCAGCATGGATGCGCCAACAAACCGGCTCGAGTGCTGATTGCGCCAATGGCCTGGGAAACCGAAAGACCTGCCTTGGACTATATTTCAACGCGCGGTGAAGCGCCTGTTCTGTCATTCGATGAAGTTCTGCTCGCCGGCCTCGCCCGTGACGGAGGACTGTATCTTCCGCGCGTGTGGCCGACGCTCTCGAGCGAGACGATTGCGGGATTTGCGGGCAAGCCATTCGCCGATATCGCAGTTGCGGTGATCCACCCGTTTGTCGGTACGACGATCTCAAAAGCAGATTTGAAAGCGATGGCTGAGGAAGCCTATGGCTCGTTCGGTCATCCGGCGGTGACGCCGCTTGTCCAGGTTGATCGCAATCAGTTCATTCTTGAACTTTTTCACGGCCCGACGTTGGCGTTCAAGGACGTCGCGATGCAGCTTCTGGCGCGGCTTATGGATCATGTTCTGGCAAAGCGCGGCCAGCACGCGACAATCGTCGGGGCGACGTCGGGCGATACCGGGGGAGCGGCTATTGAAGCGTTCCGGGCTTCTTCGCGCGTTGATGTTTGCATTCTTTTTCCAGACGGCCGGGTGTCGGATGTTCAGCGCCGCATGATGACGACGCCGCGGGAACCAAGTGTTCATGCCGTTGGCGTGCGCGGCACGTTCGATGACTGTCAGGCCCTCGTCAAAGCGATGTTCAATCATCACGAGTTCCGCGACCGGGTGAAACTGTCGGGCGTCAATTCGATCAACTGGGCGCGTATCGTGGCGCAGGTGACATACTATTTCGCAGCTGCTGCCGCGCTTGGGTCACCGCACCGGGCAATGTCGTTTGTCGTGCCGACCGGCAACTTCGGCGATATCTTTGCCGGGTATGTCGCAAAGCGCATGGGGTTGCCGATCGACCGGCTCGTGATTGCGTCCAACGAGAACGACATCCTGCCGCGGTCGCTAGAGACGGGCGTTTATGAAATGCGCGATGTACAGGCGACATCGTCGCCGTCAATGGACATTCAGATTTCATCGAATTTTGAGCGCTATCTGTTCGAGGCTTCGGGCCGGAACGCGGCATTCGTGCGCGCGTCGATGGAGGGGCTGAAGCAGTCGCGCCGGTTTGAGCTTCGCGATGTGGCGGAACGAGCCCGGTCCGATTTCAAGGCTGCTTCGGCCAGCCAAGCAGATGTAGCGCATGCAATCCGAGACCTTCGCGAGCGAGCAGGTTATCTGCTGGACCCGCATACGGCGTGCGGGGTCGTTGCTGCGGGCCGGACCGGGCAGGATCGCGACCCTTCCGTTCCGGAGATTATTTTAGCGACGGCCCACCCGGCGAAATTCCCTGACGCTATGGAAGAGATCACCGGCCAGCGCCCGGGGCTTCCACAAAGGCTCGATAGTCTGATGAGCGATGAGGAGAGGTATGACGTGCTCGATAATGCGCTCGATAAGGTCGAAGCGTATGTGGAAGAGCGCTCGCGCGCCGTTGGCAGGGGGGCGCCAGCATGAGCGAACCCATCGTCACGACGTTGCAAAACGGCTTTCGCGTTGTGACCCATAAGATGCCGCACTTGGAGACCGTTTCGCTTGGTATCTGGGTGGGTGTGGGTGCGCGCCATGAGCCCGAAGACCTGCACGGTATTTCGCATCTTCTGGAGCACATGGCGTTCAAGGGAACTGAGCGGCGTACGGCGATGCGGATTGCCGAAGAGATCGAGGAGATCGGCGGAGATCTCAATGCCGCGACCAGTTTGGAGAACACCTCATATTACGCGCGCGTCCTGAAGGGCGATGAGGGCGTGGCGCTCGATGTTCTTGGGGATATCCTGCTTGGCTCGTTGTTCGATCCAAATGAACTTGTCCGGGAAAAGGAAGTGATCCTGCAGGAGATTGCGGCCTGTCAGGATAGCCCGGACGAACTCGTATACGATTTGGCACAGGAAGCTGCCTACACGGGGCAGACGCTGGGCCGGCCCATAATCGGAACGCCGGAAAGCGTCAGCGCTGTTTCGCCGGAACAGCTCAAGTCCTATCTCGCAGAGCGCTATACGCCTGCAAACATGGTGTTGAGCGCGGCCGGTTCGGTCGATCATGAGCGTCTGGCGCGTCATGCTGAAGCCCTATTCGGGGGGCTTGTTCAGGGGCAGGACAATGGGGCGAGCCCCGTCAATTATTGCGGTGGTGCGCGCGCCAGCGCCAAGCCGTTTGAACAATCGCATTTGCTTCTGGGATTCGAAGCGCCGTCCTATCGCAATGCGGACTTTATTACGTCGCAGGTCTTTTCGGGACTGTTCGGCGGGGGGATGTCGTCACGCTTGTTTCAAGAGGTGCGCGAACGGCGCGGACTTTGTTATGCGATCTATTCGACCGCCTGGGGCCTGAGCGATACGGGGCTGCTTGCTGTGCATGCGGCGACGGGGCCGGAAGCTCTGGATGAACTGGCAAGCGTCGTGGTGCAGGAGCTGAGACGACTTGCTGAGGACGGGCCGGAAGAAAAGGAAGTCAACCGCGCCAAGGCGCAGCTCAAGGCGGGGCTGTTGATGAGCCTGGAAAGCTCTTCGGCGCGAGCGGAACAAATGGCGCGCCATCTGATGGCACACGGGCGGCTGATTGGCAGCAGCGAGTTGATCGCAAATGTTGAAGCGGTCAGCGGAGAGCAAATTCGAGGGTTCGCCGAGCAACTCGCACACAGCGTGCCGTCAGTGGCGGTTGTTGGAGCCGGCGGCGGATCAATGGAGCATGCGACGCGGACGGAGCAGCTTTTTGCTGCAGGGCGTGGCTGAAACGAGGGTGCGATGGCCTTTTTGAGGTCGGGATTGGGACAGGAAACCCACCTTTTTATTCGAGGTGACCGACTTGTGCTGCGCCCGCTCGCAATGGGCGATTATCCTGCATGGGCGGAGCTGCGCGCGCTGAGCCGCACCCATCTTGTGCCCTGGGAGCCGGTATGGTCGCGCGATGAGTTGTCGAGAAGTGCATTTCGCCGCCGGTTGCGGTTTTATCAGCGGGAGGCGCGCGAGGATGTGGGCTATGCGTTCGCGATTTTCGATGAACCCGGTGGGACACTTGCCGGTGGGGTGTCGTTGTCGAACGTAAGGCGCGGTGTCACGCAGGCTGCCGCACTCGGCTATTGGCTGGGTGAACCCTACTGTGGGCGGGGGCTCATGACGCGGGCGCTTGGCGCACTTGTTCCATTTGCTTTTGATGAATTGCGGTTGCACCGAATCGAGGCAGCCTGCATGCCACAGAATACGGCGTCCGTGGCTGTGCTGCAGCGAGCTGGTTTCGAGCAAGAGGGATTGGCGCGGCGTTATCTCAAGATCAACGGCGCCTGGCGGGACCATCTGTTGTTTGCGATGGTCGCCGGTGACGCCGAGGGTGAGGAAAGGCCGGTGCATGGCTGGTAGCGAAAGCGCCTTTAACCCGGTGGATCGATCTAGCCGGACCGCCATCGGATGCCGGCCATGGCTGCGACCGAGGGGCGCGGAAGCGTGGACGCGGCTGGCTGGCCGACTTTGCGCCGCGCTGCTCGTCTATTGCACCGCGGCCATGTCGATGGCGGGTGAGGCCACTGCTCTAGAGCCCATCGTTGTCAAACCCGACCAGGATCGCATCGAGATTACGACGCGCGGCGTGTTCTTCGATAACCGCGGTGACAGCCTGCAGATCGAGACCGCGCCAAGCAGCGACGGTGTTGTCGGCCGCATGAGCGTACGCGCGCAGACGAACGGAACGAACCCGAACTGGATTGTTTTCGCGCTTACGAACCCTTCCGATAAGGACATCGAGCGGTGGGTGACGTCGGACCGTTATCGCATCGTTGGTTCGGGCGCGGTCTGGCCGGATTTGGATGCCAGCCGGATCGAGGCGGTAACGCCATCGATCGGCTTCCTGCCTGAACGGATCAAGTCAGACAGGGCGGATGTGTTCCGGGTGACGCTGGAGCCGGGGCAGACCATTACGTTTGTTGCGGAGCTTTCGACGGAGCGGTTCTCGCGGATCTTCCTGTGGAAGCCGCTGGCCTACGAACTCAAGGTGCGAGAGCGGCAGCTTTTCAACGGCATCATGCTGGGTCTGACGGGTCTGCTTGCGATATTCCTGACGGTGATCTTTGCCGCCAACCACAAGGCGATTTTCCCCAGTGCGGCGCTAGTCGGGTGGTGTGTGCTCGCCTATCTGTGCATTGATTTCGGCTTCTTCCACAAACTGTTCAATCTGCGGCCTGAGGACAATGCGGTCTACCGGGCAGCAGCAGAAGCCTCGATGGCGGCCAGCCTGGTCATATTCCTCCATACGTTTCTCAGGCTTGGATTGGCGCACGGTATTTTGCGGATGCTGCTGGGCGTGTGGATACTGGCGCAGCTCGCGCTTGTCGCCGTGGCGGTGGTCGATCCTAGGCTGGCTTCGACATTTGCACGCCTCTCGTTTCTGCTGATCGGCGGCGTGGGAGC
>CAYGRH010000060.1:0-12935 GCA_964352165.1 uncultured Hyphomicrobiaceae bacterium
CCTGGAACCGCGCCGCAATCCTCGAAGACAACAGGCAAATCGCCCTTCAATCCCCGGATCGGCAGGCTACCGGCTGTTGGCGGCTGATCGCTCAGGAGTTCGGCGTCATTGAACTTGAGATTGCTGACCCGCGACAGGTTAAACCAACCCTCCTGCCCCTTCGAATGCCCATACCGGTTCTTCGGGCGCTTCTGCGCGTCAGGCTCGGGCAAACGTACGTCCGGAAGGGCTGCACGAACCACGTCGGCAATCGCAATTTCGTTACGCGCCACGCTCGCCAATACGTCCTCGACCGACTTCTGCCCACTCGCCAGCCTGGGCAGCGCCTGCTTCAGCTTTTCGTCTCCGAAACTCTCGCCCGCCCGCTCGAAGGCCGCCCGCAAAAGCCGCCGCCCGAGCTCGGAGTACTGCTTGCGCATGCTGTCACGCGCCGCACGGCGGATAGCGCTGCGCGCCCGGCCGGTAACCGCAAACCCTTCCCATGCAGCAGGAGGCGTGTGCGTTTTGGAGGTCACGATCTGCACCTGGTCGCCATTCCGCAGCCGCGTATCGATCGGCATGTGATGTCCGTTCACGTAAGCTCCAACCGCAGCATTGCCCACATCGGTGTGAACCGCGTACGCAAAATCCAGCGGCGTTGCCCCACGCGGCAGCGCAATCAACCGACCTTTTGGAGAAAAGCAGAACACCTGGTCGCGGAAGAGTTCAAGCTTGGTGTGTTCCAGAAACTCCTCTGAGTTTGAGCCTTCTAGCAGCGTCTCGACAAGCCGGCGCAGCCACATGTACGGGCCGGTTTCGCGCTCCATAACCTTCCGAGAACTGCCATTAGCGGCCAATTGAGAGCTGACATCGGCACCGTTCACAATCGCAGCCTTGGGCGCTGCGCCGTTGCCGGCCTCCTTGTATATGACGTGTGCCGCCACGCCATATTCAGCCACTTTATGCATATCGCTATCGCGAATTTGCAGCTCCACCCGCTGATGACGCGGTCCCACAACCGTCGTGTGGATCGATTGATATCCGTTCTGCTTTGGCGTGGAGATGTAGTCTTTGAAGCGGCCCGGAACGGTTTGCCAGGTCCGATGGACAACACCCAAAACCCGGTAGCAGTCTTCGACCTTGTCGACGATCACGCGGAAGCCGAAGATGTCCGAAAGCTGCTCGAAGCTGATCTGCTTGTTGGCCATCTTGCGCCAGATCGCATAGGGCTTTTTTTCCCGCCCAAAAACCTTTCCCGAAATCCCGACTTCTCCCAACCGTGCTTCAAGTGCGATGCGGATCTCCTCAACCAGCCCGGCGTTTTGCTCGCGCACCGCCTGAAGCTTACCCGTAACGGCTTCATAAGCCGTCGGATGCAGCCACCTGAACGACAGGTCTTCCAGTTCTTCCCGCATCGCCTGCATACCCATGCGCCCAGCCAGCGGCGCATAGATTTCAAGCGTCTCTTCGGAGATTCGCGCCCTGCTGCCGGGCTTCATGTGCTCCAGCGTACGCATGTTGTGTAGCCGGTCGGCCAGCTTCACAAGCAACACGCGAATATCACTTGAAATCGCGATCAACAGCTTGCGGAAATTCTCAGCCTGCTCGGCCTTCTTGGAAACAAGGTCAAGCCGCCGGATCTTGGTCAGCCCATCGACCAGCGCACCGATCTCGCGGCCGAACATCTGGTCGATTTCCGCACGAGTTGCATCCGTATCTTCGATGACATCATGCAACAGCGCTGTCGCAATCGTCGCATCATCAAGCTTGAGGTCGGTCAGGATCGCCGCCACTTCCAGCGGGTGCGAAAAGTAAGGATCACCCGATGCCCGTTTTTGATGGCCATGTGCCTTCATCGCGTAGACATAGGCGCGGTTTAATAGCGCCTCATCCGCGCGCGGGTCGTATTTCTGTACGCGCTCGACGAGTTCGTACTGCCGCATCATCGTTTAGCGAACTCCACAAGAAGTTTTGGGTACGGCACAGCAGCGCTGGCCCCACTCAAAGACAGGCCGCACCATGAGCAAAGGGATCCAAGCAGGCCCGCCCAGCCGACCGTAATCGAATCAATATATAGGCAAAGAAATAATTCGCGCGAGCATCCGCGTCGCAGCCTGAACACGAGCAGAGCTGCCCGGCACAGCCCGCATTCGGTCGGGCCCTTAGGCAGCCTGCATGGTTCAAGCCACACCACTAACCTGTTCGCCTGCTGGCACCAGATGCCGCACGCTGATCCAAAAAAAAGCGGCAGCTCTAAGAGCCACCGCTTCCCATTGTTCAACACGTTCAGTTCGGCCCACGCAGGCCCGAAGGCACATCAGCGACCACGTTCACGTGGGTTATTGCCCAGAGCAGACGAAGGCTCGGAAGGCGTCATCGTTTCCAGGCCGCGCAACAACTGCTCTTCGGTCAAAACGTCGACAACCGTATCAGTCGACATATCGTCCCGCCCAAGGATTGGTCCGCGGCGCTCGACCGCAAGTGTCGGCGCTGCACCCGCTTCCGGCTCATCGACCTCGACATTCTTCTGCAGCGAATGGATCAGCCCTTCCTTCATGTCTTCCGAAGGAATCGTCTGGTCGGCGATCTCGCGCAACGCAACAACCGGATTCTTGTCATTGTCGGCCTCGACCGTCATGGCACTTCCGCCGGAAATCGCGCGAGCCCGGTGCGCGGCCAGCAAGACGAGTTCAAACCGATTTGAGATCTTGTCGACGCAGTCCTCAACAGTGACGCGTGCCATTCGTCGGTACCTCGCTATGATAGTAAATATGACAACGAAAAACGGGCCGCGCTGAACAACCAGCCGACCTTTTGACGTGTTCATGCCATAAGGGTAGCGAGATTGCAACGGCGAGCATCTTTGCTGGTCACCGTTGCGTGGATCTCTTATCCGGCCAGTAGAACCCAATCGATTGTCCGTTTGAGCGAATATCTGACGGCGGGTAGGCCCGCAATCCAGCCTGCAATCCAGGCAGCAACCAGGAACGGCACACAGCAACGCCAAGCGCTTGAAATTGGCAAAGCGTTAATCAACTCTGCCAAAAGCGGGTTCCGCCAACTCCGTGGAACAACGCCGCAAATAGCCTGTGCGCGAAACATTGTCACCGCACACG
The DNA here is from genome assembly GCA_964352165.1 of uncultured Hyphomicrobiaceae bacterium. GTDB lineage: Bacteria > Pseudomonadota > Alphaproteobacteria > Rhizobiales > Hyphomicrobiaceae > CAYGRH01. The sequence continues at coordinate 3,096 of CAYGRH010000060.1, forward strand.
CGAACCGCGCAGAGATCATTTTTTCGCGATCAACCCATTGTTATAAGTAGGTAATCTCACCATATCCTCGACGGTGAACGGATCGCCGGCAGGGCCGCGACACAATGACTAGAATGACAGATTTATGACTTCAACTACAATCTGTTATGCAAGCAACTCTCGTTGCATACAGAGAAAAAATTCGTATCTAGCAATTGAGTTTAGCCAATCCTGCCGCGTCAAATGCCAGCGTTGAGCGCCTGGACCCGTCGTCTTCTTCTCGACGGTGCAGAGCTTCAATGGCCGAGATGCTCACAGGCGGATCTGCAAACGGAACGTGTCTGCATAACGCCATGAACCAATTTCGGTTTGCAGCGTTGAAGGTTGCGATCATTCCATTTTGCCCTTCACCAGCCAGTCCGCAGGAATGGGTCGGGCATCGTCATTTGAATTCAAGAACTACGCACGACCATCAAGGAAGCACGAATGCACATCTACCAGACCGAACGAGTGGCCCTCTTTATTGACGGCGCGAACCTCTACGCAGCCTCAAAGGCGCTCGGCTTCGATATCGATTACAAGCGTCTTTTGGGCTTCGTGCGCCAGAAGGGCCAGCTTATCCGCGCGCTGTATTACACCGCGCTGGCGGAAGATCAGGAATACTCATCAATCCGCCCATTGATCGATTGGTTGGACTACAACGGCTACACGATGGTGACGAAGCCGACGAAGGAGTTCACCGACTCGTCAGGCCGCCGCAAAGTCAAAGGTAACATGGACATCGAACTGACGGTGGATGCCATGCGGCTTGCCGATAATCTCGACCACATCGTTATCTTTTCCGGAGATGGAGATTTCCGCAGCCTCGTCGCTGCTCTTCAGGAAAAGGGTAAGCGCGTGAGCGTCGTCTCTACGCTGCAAACCCAGCCGCCCATGGTGGCAGACGAATTGCGTCGCCAGGCCGACCAATTCATCGATCTCGTTGATCTTGAACCGATGATTTGCCGCGACCAGCCGGGCGGCCGCCCGGTCCGCGAACCGCGCGGCGACAGCTTTGGTTCAGGTCCCCGCCGCGCATCGAACCACCGCCAATCCCCGAACTCCGAGCCCGCGCGGTTCGAAGACGATAACGACGATCTTCCCGAGGAAGTTTGATCACGCCTACTCGCGCGCGAAACAACTCCGCCGAGTACGCCAGCATCCGCGGTGCCGGCGTACCGCTCAACGGCGTCATTACGAGACTTTTCGTACGCATCGGCCAGAAGACTTTCGGAAGCTTTGCGCTTTTTCATTCGATCAGCCTCAACACGCAGCCGCGAAAAGCCCCCAACATTGCTGAGATTGGCTTCTTCGGTTAGGAGTTGGCTAATGTGCCTCCCCATTCCGATGTGAGGGCAGTTTCAGCACGCCCGCCGGGCGGCGCTCCAAGCCCAACCGGTAGAAAAATGGCCACTCGACAGCCCGAACCTCCCAGTGAATGCTCTTTGTGTCCGAGACTGGTGGCCTTCCGCGACGAAGCCAAAGAGCGCATTCCCGATGGGTTCAACGCGCCCGTTCCATCATTCGGTGAGGCAAAGACAGCCCGGTTCCTGATCGTCGGACTAGCCCCCGGCCTGCAGGGGGCAAACCGCACAGGGCGCCCGTTCACGGGCGATTATGCAGGCGACCTTCTCTATGCCACGCTCCTCAAGTTTGGTTTTGCCAGTGGGATTTATCGCTCGCGCGCCGACGACGGATTAAAGCTCAGCAAAACGATGATCACCAACGCCGTGCGTTGCGTTCCCCCGCAGAACAAGCCCACACCTGAAGAAATCCGAACCTGCAGATCATTCTTCGTCGATCGCATCGAAACGCTTCCGAAGCTGGAAGCCGTCCTGGCCTTGGGTCGCATCGCCCATGACCAGACGTTGGCAGCCCTCAATCTGCGCAAGGCGTCATACCCGTTTGCCCACGCAGCGCGCCACGAGATCGCCATTGGCGCTGAAAACCCACGCTCTATAGCCTTCTTCGACAGCTTTCATTGCTCACGTTACAACACCAACACCGGGCGCCTGACGACCGAAATGTTCGAGCAGGTGTTCGCCGATATTCAAGAGCACCTCGCCACCGCCAGAAACTGAATGCAAGGCGTCCGCTGACGGGCACAATGAGGCTGGACAACTCCGCTGGCTGCACTCGAAACTGTTGCCTGCCGCAGCGTTTCATTTCTAAATTCGCAAACCAACTCGCCGTCGAAAAACAGGACCAGCCATGCCGCTCGAAATCGCACCAGAAAAAGTAGCTCACATCATCCTCAAGGCGCGCGAATTCGAAGCAGGCGACGAAGCCTGGAGCGATGAGGACACGGACGAGCCCGACGTCGAGATCGATGAAGAAGATCTTGAAAACGTCCACGAAGAGGACCCGGCCTACCAGGAAGTCGCCGGTTTCATCGACATGCTGAACGATGACGAGCAGGCGCACCTTGTTGCATTGGTCTGGGTCGGCCGGGGCACCTACGAGGCCGAGGAATTCGACGAAGCCGTCGAGACAGCCGTCTCAGAAGCAAGCGGCCCGACATCGGCTTATTTGATGGGAATACCCCTGCTGCCCGATTACCTCGAGGAGGGATTGGAGAAGATGGGCTTTTCGGTCGGCGAGGTCGAAGACGACGTGATGTAGTCCGGCGCATATGATGGCGGCGGCAGGATTGGCGGCAACCCTTGGGGCACATTTCCCACGGCCCGATACGCCGGCAGCCTCAACGCAGCTTAAAGATCCGCTCCAGCGTCTGGCTTGCGCAATCGGGAGGCGGATGCATGGGGTAGATCACATCGCCGATAGCGCCGTCCTTCGCGATTAAGACCATCCGCGACAGATAGACATCCTCACCCGCCGTAAAGGTCGGAAGATTGAGCGCTTCGCCCATCTCGCCGCCGGCATCGCTCAGAATTGGGAACGGCAGATTGAGCCTGCCGGCGAGTTCACCTTGATACGCGCTCGCCTGCCGCGAAAGTCCGAACAGCCGGGCAGGAATTGCGGCAAACGCCTCGAAATGATCGCGAAATCCTTCAAGCTGTGGCGTTGACCCGTGCGCGCCCGCGATATCATCCCATCCAGGAGGATTTTCAACGCCACTGCGCCCTGTCCACGGGTAGACGATCAACACGCTGAGGCCAGCCACGCCGCTCACGTCGATCGACCGGCCATCGGTCGCCGCTAGCGACAAGGCTGGCAATCTGAACCCTGGTAGAAGATGGGATGCAGCACCGTCGTCCCTCGGGGCGGGAAAGAGCCAGTCAACCGCCGTCATTTCGAATGGCTCCGCCAGCTAAACATAATCACCCCTTGTCGCGAAGCAGTCTGGCCTTCTCGCGGTTCCAGTCGCGCTTCTTGGCGTCCTCGCGCTTGTCATGCAGCTTCTTGCCTTGCGCCAGCGCGATCTTCAGTTTCGCCAGTCCGCGTGCATTGAAATAAAGCTCAAGCGGCATGATCGTCATGCCCTTGCGCTCGGTGGCGAGCCAAAGCTTCGACAGCTCCTTTTTATGCATCAAGAGCTGACGCTTTCGCCGCGGTTCATGTTGAAAGAACTGCCCTGCGCCTGGATACTCGGGGATGTAGGAATTGATCAGCCACAGCCCGCCGTCTTCCATCGAGGCGTAACTCTCAGCGATATTCGCAAGCCCCTTGCGCAGAGACTTCACCTCCGTGCCGGTCAATTGCAGGCCCGCCTCGAACACATCACCGATCGCAAACTCGTGCCGGGCTTTGCGGTTTTCAGCGACGATCCGGCGGCCGTCCTTTGTCAGGGCCGCCATGGCCTATATCCTTCCCGTTGAGGACATATCCTCAATCAAATTCGGCGTATCCAACTACTCGGCGGCCTTGGACTGCGATAGCCCGACCTTTGCCAGCGCATCATCAACCGCCTTCATCGTCTCCTTGCGCAACGGCACCAATGGAAGCCGCGCATCGGCCAGACACAATCCAAGCTGCGCGAGAGCGTATTTCGCAGGCGACGGATTGGTCTCGATAAATAAGACGTCGTGCAGCGGCATCAACCGATCCTGCAACTCCAGCGCCTTAGTGTAATCACCGGCAAGGCAGGCGTTCTGGAACTCGGCGCACAACCGCGGCGCAACATTCGACGTCACGGAAATACAACCCTGCCCGCCATGCGCCATGAAGCCCAGTGCGGTCGCATCCTCGCCCGACAACTGATTGAACTCAGCACCCATCGCCGCACGCTGCTGAGAGACGCGGGCCAGATTCGCGGTGGCATCCTTCACGCCGACAATATTGTCAAGCGCATAGAGCCTCCGCATCGTTTCAACCGACATATCAACGACCGAACGACCGGGGATGTTGTAGATGATGATCGGCAGGGCCGCGGCATCGTTCACTGCCTTGAAGTGCGCGTATAGTCCGTCCTGCGTCGGCTTGTTGTAGTAGGGCGTAACAACCAGCGCGGCATCCGCACCGGCACTTTTCGCGTGCTGAGCAAAATCAACCGCCTCGCGCGTGGAATTCGATCCGGCGCCGGCAATAACCGGAACCCGCCCGGCCGCCGTTTTGATCACGAGTTCGACAACATGTTTGTGTTCTTCGTGGCTCAGCGTCGGGCTTTCACCGGTTGTGCCCACAGGCACCAATCCGTGTGTGCCTTCACTGATCTGCCACTCGACGATCCGCTTCAGCGCGTCATCATCGACGGCATCGTTGCGAAACGGCGTAACGAGTGCCGTATAAGAGCCTTTGAACATTTCGATCGTCCCTAGAAGAGCGTTTTGGCGGACTGACACCGGCTTGAAAGAAGCGGCATCCCCAGTGGGAAATCCTCGCTCAACCCAGATGCATGATCCACGATTTTTTTGCCTCGTCCCCCGCCCGGACCCGGTGCGACAATCCCGCAACCGGACACCTTGAACGCTGGCTGCCTCATTGCTAGGCTCCGCTCGCGTCGGCAAAGAGGCTGGAAGGCCTTTTCTCGTAACAGGCGGCGACATTAGGCCGTTGCCGTTTTGCCCGCAAGCGGCCCGTCAGATCAGCCCGTCAAATCAGCCACTGATCGCGCAGGCCGTTGGGCAGAGGACTTGGCTGGTTTCCCAACAGCAGCCGTCTCAAAGGCGGCAATGCCTATTTGGACCACATGGTTCCCAACGAGCAATGAAAAGCCGCAAACTCCTGCTGCAACATTCAAACACAAGCAGCTTCGGAAACCCGCAGGCGGTTCCCGCCCCGATCCCAAGTGTCCGGCGTCGATTTCATATCTACCCGATGACAGCGCTAACGCGGCACAGAGTGTGGATCGTCCCAGGCAGAGCGCAACGAAAAGGAATGCCATTATGGGCCTCATCGCGATGAGACCTCTTCTCACCAGGAATTTCGGCCACGCAGCACTGACCGCGATTGTGGTTTCCAGCTTTGGTGCGTCAGCCTTCATTGCTTCAGCAATAGCCGCGCCGCCGCCGCCAAAGGAAAACCCCAAGCGCGATATCGAAGTCTTGCAGAAACTGGCGGCCGCCACCGAAGCAGAACGCAAATCAGGCCTCATCGAAACACCCAACGCGGTCTCGAAAGCAGAAATCGCCCATAACGCAGCGCTCGATAATTCGCTTGCCTCGCTTGCCGATCTTTCGGTCAGCGCAGCCGACGCCGCAGCGGTGCTCGAAGCCTCGCGTGCAATATCAAAATCGGATTATGACGCCGCCCGTTCGATCCAGGCAGGCATCTCCGATCCCACGGCTGCCAAGCTGGTCGACTGGATGCAATTGCGCCGCGGCGAAGGAACGATTGCGCAGTATCGCAAATTCCTGGCCGACAATCCTCTATGGCCGAACCGCTGGCTGTTGATCGAGAAGCTGGAAGAGAAAATCTTTGCCGCTGCAGATCACGACCTTACCCGGGAGCATTTCAGGAACTCAAAGCCGGAATCGGCTGCCGGACAGATGGCATTCGCATTGGCCAAGCAGGATTCCGGAGATGTCGCCGGCGCACGCGCAACTGCCTCGAAAACCTGGCGGGATGGCGACATTTCCGCGAACCTCGAAAATGCAATAGTGCAGCGGCTCGGCAACCTCATCTCTACCGCCGACCACAAATGGCGGCTCGACCGGCTTTTGACCGCGGACTTCCGCTGGAGCGCCTCGCGAAAGAAGCGCTCCAAGGTCATCGCCCGGCAGATTCCGCGCGTTTCAAAAACCGAACAGAAAAAAGCACGCGCCCGCCATGCCGTCTTCCAACGCTCAAAGAGCGCGCGGAAACTGATGGCCGCCTTGCCATCGTCTGCCGATGCCGACTGGGGCGTAACCTTCCACCGCGCCCAGCTTCTCAGACGCTCAAAGCGCAAGACGGACGCCGCCAAGTTGCTGTTATCCGCGCCGACGACCAGAGCAGAACTCGTCAATCCTGATGCATGGTGGCGCGAACGCCTGATCAGCGCCTACAACGCCCTCGACGACAACAATCCAAAACTTGCCTATGCGCTTGTTCGCGACGCTGGCGAACTGGGCGAAAACCCAGCGAAGGAACAGGCATTCACCGCAGGCTGGCTGGCGCTGAGATATCTAGGCGACGTCAAAGCTGCGCTGACCCATTTCAAGGCCATGGTGGCCGCTGCCGACGGTCCGCTAAGTAGAGCGGAATCAAACTACTGGCTCGGCCGGGCGCTTGAATCTGATGGACAGCAATCAGCTGCCGAAGGGGCTTATCGGCGGTCGGCGGAAATCATCGACACCTTCCATGGGCACCTCTCACGCCAACGGCTCTCTGGCGGCAAGACACTGCCGATCAGGATCGATCCGCCAGCCGCCCCGACCGAGGCGCAAATCAACCAGTTCACCAGCCTCGACGCGGCCAAAGCCGCCGTTATCGCTCACAAGTCGGGACTTGGCCGCTACATCACACGGCCCTTTCTCGCCAACCTGGGAGCCGAACTTGAAACCGAAGCCGAAGTCGCAATGGCAGCTCACTTGACACGGATGCTCGGCGACACCCAGCAATCGCTTCGTATCGGCAAGCGGGCAATCGGGCGCGGCATGAAACTGCATTACTATGCCTATCCGCTCCATGCCTTTCCCGATTACAAGCCCCTGCGTTCGCCCCCTGAGCCGGCATTCCTACTCGGCATCGCGCGCCAGGAAAGCGAATTCAATACCGAAATCGTATCGGGTGCTGGCGCCAAGGGCATCCTGCAGGTCATGACGATCACGGCCAAGCACGTCTGCCGCGACTACCGCATCAAATGCACCATCTCCCGGCTCAAAACCGACGAAGCCTATAACACCATGATCGCCTCGGCCTATATCGCCGACCGCATGGAAGAGTTCCGCGGGTCCTACGTTCTGGGGCTTGCCGGCTACAACGCCGGCCCGGGTCGCGCGCGCCAATGGATCAAGCGCTTCGGTGATCCCCGCGATGGCAAAATCGATCCGATTGACTGGATCGAACGCATCCCATTCAAGGAGACGCGCGATTACGTCGGCAAGGTGCTGTCAAACATCCAGATCTATCGCGCGCGCCTGCAGGAAGCAGAAGATCCCCTCCGCCTCGAGCAGGATCTGGTGCGGGCAAAGGTGCGCACAGCCAGAGGCAGCGCTCTCGTCGCACCCGGCGCTCTTGCCAGCCGATAGCGGCCACGAGACGCTGACAAGGCGAAACGCAGTGGAGCAGCGTCCGTTTTATTACTACGGTGATGAGCAGAAGCAGGCCGCCTCGAGCACTCGCGCCGGCAAGGGCGTTAAGCCGTGGCCTGACGGATATAATCCTCAACAAATTCCGTCATTTGCTCGAAACGGATTTGCCGCCTGACCCAAGGCGGTCTACCACAAACCTCGATGAAGACATGAGGCAGCCTCCGCTTGCTGGCGACATGACGGCGCTCATCAACGGTGCCAAGGCGACCGCTGCCCAGCCGATCAATTTTCCATGAAACCGGCATCGCCATAAGCGAGCCTGAGATGGGGCAGATCCATGCCGGATAAAGCCGAGAATACTTTCACCGATCTCAAATTCCGGGTGCGTGACGGTCTCAGTTTGCACGCACGTCATTATCCCGCAGCATCGCAATCATTGCCACGCCGCCGGCGACCGCTCGTGTGCCTGCCCGGCCTCACGCGCAACGGTCGCGATTTCCATGATCTCGCCGTCACCCTGTCAGGCGATGCTCCTCATGCACGCGACGTCTACACGCTCGATTATCGCGGCCGCGGACACTCGGACTGGGACCCCGATTGGAAAAACTACGCCGTGCCGATCGAAGCTCTCGACGTCGTCGACTTCCTAACCTTCGCCGACCTGCATGATGTTGCCGTCATTGGCACCTCTCGCGGCGGCCTGATCTCCATGATCCTTGCAGCCATCGCTCCAACAGTCATGAAATCTGTGATCCTCAACGATATCGGACCGGTCATCGAAACCGATGGCTTGATGCGTATCGCAAGCTACGTCGGCCGCATCCCGCTGCCTCGCTCATGGCCCGAGGCCGCCGAGGCCGCCCGCGACGTCAACAAGCGGCGCTTCACCGCCGTCTCAAACGAGACTTGGGAGGAGGTAGCCCGCCAGTGGTTCAATGAAAAGGACGGCCGCCCGTCGCCAGGCTACGACCCGGCGTTAAAGAACTCCTTATCGGTCCTTGATGGCCCGATGCCTGCATTGTGGCCGCAGTTCGCGTCCCTGTCGCGCATCCCGATGCTGGTCCTGCGCGGCGAGAACTCAGACATTCTGTCGGTTGGAACGGTCGAGGAAATGCGTCGGCGTCATCCGGACGTGCAGGATCACACTGTTCCCGGCGAAGGCCATGCCCCATTGATGAAGGACAGGCCCACCCAGGATCTCATCGCAGCGTTCCTTGCACGCACCGACAACGCAGAACAGGGACCACATGAGTGGGCTGCAAACTCTGGACCCACGTCTGCAACGACAACGGCGAACGCCAATGATGCGCAAAGCCGCAGCCTCGCAGCGCGCATCACGGCCTGACGGCAGGCCGCGATATGTGAGGCGTGAACTCCGAAGCCCTAAGCCCTGAGGCCGCGAGCAGTAACCCGCGCTGCTGGCCTTCAGCTACGGTCCTGATCGAGCCTGCGTGAAAACTCGGTATGCCCCCCCGAAGCCAGAATACGCGCCTGCTCGACCCAATTCTCGCGCTCAATGCGACCTTTGAAGTCAAGAACCTGGCTCAACCGGTCGATCTCGCTATTGGACCAATTGGCGATCTGCTCGAATGATGTAATCCCCAGCGAGTTGAGCTTTTTCTCAATCAGGACGCCGATGCCGCGAATGCGCTTGAGATCATCGAATGATCCTGCAGCGCCCACATCCCCGCGCAGAGCCTGCGACCGCACGGAACGCAATCCGGCCAGCCCGGTCTTCTGCGATTCAGAACCTCCGCCCTGCCGCGCCTTGATCGCATCAGCAAGCCGCGCCGGACGCACGGCAGGCTCTGCGCCGGTCTCTTCGCTGACAGAGTCTTCTGCAGGCTGGGCAGTTGTGCTGGCGGCCAAAGTAGCAGCCGCCGCTGCTGCCGTTGCTGCCGCTGTCGCAGCAGCGCCGTCCAGTTCCGCGCCATCCTGGTCCTGAGAAGGCGTCGGCTCAACAGCCGCGTCAGCTTTCACGGTGCGCTCATCGCGCGCGATGGGCTCTGCCGCCTGAGCAAGCTCGTAACCCTTGGTCTTGCCGCGGGAATACTCAGTTTCCCCACCCGAGGCGAGAATTTGCGCCTGCTCGATCCAGTTCTCACGGCCCACCCGCCCATGATTGACGCCGACAGCGCCATCTTCAAACCGGGTAATGTCGTCGGCCTTCCAATTGGCCAGCTGCAAAAACGCCGTGATGCCCTGAGCGACAAGCTGGTCTTGCATGCCCTCATCAACGCCCTTTATG
>CAYGRH010000061.1:0-12919 GCA_964352165.1 uncultured Hyphomicrobiaceae bacterium
CTCGACTTCGAGTCCGACTACACGACCTTCATGGAAAAAGACGTGCCCGACGACGTGCGCAATCTCGCACTGCGCAAGCTATGGGCGTCCAATCCCGTGCTGACCTTTATGGATGGCCTCGACGACTACTGCGAAGACTATACCGACGCCGCTGTCTGCATGCCGGCAGGCACCATGAAGACGGCCTACAAGTTCGGCCGCGGGTTCCTGAATGACGAAGAAGTCGCTGAGTGGGAGGCCCTCGGTAAGCCTGAGGAGCCGGCCTCCGATGAGCAGCCGGACGCCGGCGATAAAGAGCAGGCCCCTGTCGACGGAGATTTCAAGGCGGAAACCGTCGTTGCAGACGCTGAAGCTGGCGAAGTCAGGGCAGCCGATGAAGCAGGCATCGTCGCTGAAGACGCTGGCGAAACGCCAGCAACGCCAGGCTTATCCGCGCAGGAAGCCGCCAGCGATCTGTCCGAGGAAGCAGCCCCGGTATCAACCTCCGACACAAATGACAAAGCACCGGTTGTTGGCAAGGCTTAGGGCTGAAAGCGGGTTCAACCTGACTGAGACGCTTGCGCCGGTGGGCGTTAACAGCGCGTTCGGCCACCGTATGGTTGCTAAAAAAAACGCTGTCCCGCCTCGCCACGCCAACAACGAGCATCACTCCCAAGGGAAGATGAAGCGAACTATTCCTTGCCTTGCGAAAGGCCGGGATCGGCAAGGTGCTGGCGGAGCATTTCCTTGTAGTGCTCCGACATCTCCTTGACGTAGATCTCGTGGTTGTCGACCTCAAGAACAGCGTTGCCGACAAAAGCGTTATAACGCGCAGCGGCATACAAGAACGCCATGTGCAGGTCGGTCGCCTTCACGCGCTCGTTCTCGCGGTTTGCCACGTCGATGAACTTGTCGGCGAGTTTCAGGAACGCGGGCGTATCAAGTTCACCTTGCTTGCGCCCGGCACGCCGCTCTTTTCGGCTTTTTCCATCGTCCTGCATCGCAGCCTCTCCCAAGCTCATTCCGCTTTAATTCACGCGCCAACTCACACGGCCCGTGGGCCGCATTCCCAGCGATGCTGGGTTTTTCTACGCGATCGGCGATCAGTAGCGTGTGCCGCCATACCAACACATCGGGTCATGCACCATAACCCTGTTCGCCAGTTTGTGCGGGCGGCCGAGCATGAGAAACAGCGATCGCGCATCGCTGGCTGGCACCTGCTCTTTTCCATGCTGCGCACATGCAATCTGACCGGCAGCCGTAGCAACGGCCTCCGCACCGGTCATGGCGGCAGCAACGCCGCCCGTTATACCCTCAAACATCGATGCTCCCCGGCGCACCATCCAGGCATCAATTGGGGTTTTGGTCGGAACGAGCGTCACCGCGGCCGTCGTGTCCGAAAATGCTCCTATGCTTATGGCATTGGGCAACCGGAAGGAGGCCGGCCAGACTTCAGCCGTCCCATCGACTGCACCCTTTCCCGCTGACACGACATAAACGGTGCCGGGCGTTTGTTCGGCAACTTTCCGAAACGCCTCCCAGGCCTTCGCGTCCTGCGATGACTGTGGCACGGCGACGATACGTGCCGGCGTTCGCGCAACGAATGCGGCAGCTTTCGCAATCGAGGTCGGATCGGTGATATCGATGCGCAGCGGCACAAGCCGCCCGTTGCGGTAAACCTTCAAAAGCGACTTCGCCAGTTCAGTGCCGCTCGGGCCATTGTCGAGGACGCTCGGCGCAGTCGGATAGGGGTAGGGATCGTTATCGATAAAGTCCCATCCGATCAGCAGGCCTTCGCCATCGCGCGCCAGCCGGTTTGCAATTTCCGGGTCGGTGTAATCGACGCCTTCGGAGATGAGCGCGATCGCCGTGCCACCGGGATCGAGCCCGGCCGGCAGTGCAGGGTCCTTGGACATCGCGCTGTGAATGGGAGCGCCCGCCACGGCTATGATGGCAATCATCGAAAGCGCAACTTTGCGCACCAATCCTGCCGGCCAATGAAACAGGCACGAGTCAACTGACGACACCACGGCCCGCCTCATTCGCTTCCCCGCACCGCTTCCCGTTCCACCGTCGCAATCCGGGGGCGAAGGGGGCCAATGGAACGGTCGATCAGGTCGGCTATGGCCTCGATATCATCAAGCGAGAAAACCGGCAGTTCAGTGCCGCTGACCTCGTGATCGGCGGCGATTGCAATCACACTTGCATCGCTGTCAGCCAGCGGCGTCTTGGTCAGCGATACGGCGCGGCGCGCCTCGATCTTGGGGATGGGCGCTGATTTATAGCCTTCCACCACGATCAGGTCGGCAGGCTCGAGCGCAGCAATCACTTCCTCGAAATTCGGCTCTGGTGCTCCGTTGAGCTCCGTCACGAAAGCCCAGCGTTTTCCCGACACGACCGCGACCTGTGCAGCCCCCGCGCGCCGGTGCCGCGCACTGTCCGTCGCTCCATCGTCGATCTGGAAGGCATGGTGGGCATGCTTCACGGCGGCCACCTTCAGGCCACGCCGGGTAAACTCCGAAATCAATCGCTCTGTCAGGGTTGTTTTCCCGGATTTCTTCCAGCCGGCAATACCGATGACCGGAGTCCGATGACGATGTCTAGAACCTATCACGTTGTTCGATCTCAGCTTTTTAGCATCTCGCGAACTTCGTTCAGCTCTTCTGGCGTATTAGCGTTGAAGAACGGATCGATAGCGCGCCCGGCAATGTCGGTAAATTCAAACTCCACGCCTAAAGTACCATGCCGATCCGTCCAATGCAGCACTTTGCGCACGCCTTCACCCAACGCGGTTTCCAGGTCATCAGCCAGATTTACAGGCCACAGCCCGATTACCGGGTGCAAGTGGCCGTCGGATTTGGCAAGCGCGATAGCATTTTCAGGATTTGCCGCCAGCTTATCAGCAAGTTTGGTCACAAGATCGAGCGGCAGAAACGGGGCGTCAGTCGATGCGGTAACGATGTGGCTGGCCCCGGGCATCGCCGTCTGCGCCCATCGCAACCCGGCGAGCACTCCCGCCAATGGCCCAACGTGTCCTTCTATCGTATCGGCAACGACTGGCAGCCCGAACTCTGCAAACCGCGCTGGATCTCCATTCGCATTGAGCGCCATCCCGGCCACTTGCGGGGAGAGCCGAGCGATGACCCGGCCAAGCATGGTTGATCCGCCGATGTCCATCAGCCCCTTGTCGCCGCCACCCATCCGGCGCGATTGTCCGCCTGCCAGCAAAACGCCAGCGATTTCGGATTTGGAAAGGACATTGGCCGTCATAGGGGCATCCAGATCAAGTGTTGGGCGCGTAAGCCGTCCGGCATATGCAGTCACGCCATCGGGGTAGGATTTCTGCGAGCTGAATGCAAACGCGGGCAAGGTTCAGTCGAAGCACGGTGTCGGCCAGATGAGCCAGCCAGACGAGCCATCCAGACGTATCAGAAAGTCAGACAGCCTTGCCGGAGGCAAGAACGAATGGTCGATTACCACATTGAGCGCATTGCGCGCGCGCTATCGCAAGAGGAGTTCGCAGACGCGATGTTCTCAGGTCGCGTGCTTGTCTTTTGTGGCCTCGCGCCGGTGCAAAGCCTGGTGGAGATCGCCCGCGGCACGATCGCAAGAGTTTTTGCCGAGCACGATCCGTTTCAAGCCCATCGAGTTCTATCAGCCGCCGACTTCAAGGCCCGAAATTTCGCATTGCGCAAAGCCTTCGACGCTGATGCAGAAGCCGCCGCAGCCTTCCTGTCCATGTTCTATGAAGCAGCGAACCTCGATCCGGAAACCACGTATCGCGACCGGCTTATTCTGAGGTCTTCAGCCCCCATCGCACCGCTTCACGATGATCCGCAAATGGTGCTTCCAGCCCACCGCGATACTTGGGGTTCGGGATATCTCTGCCAGATTAACTGGTGGCTTCCGGTCTATGAGATCGATGCAGCCTCAACGGCGATGATCTATCCCAGCTATTGGGATCGGCCGGTTGCAAACAACGCCAAAGGTTGGGATTGGCGACGCATGCGCCACGATCCGGCCTATCCCCCGTTGCCGACAGCGACTGCCTACGATCCCAAAGACGGCTTACCTTTGGTTTTAGAACCTGGAGAGGTGGCGGCTTTTTCTGGCGCGCATCTGCACGCAACAATTCCGAACCGCACATCGAAGCCGCGCTTTTCGGCTGATACCCGCACGGTCGATTTGCGCGATATCGCTCAGCAACGCGGCGGGCCTGACGTCGACCATGGCGGCGTCAGGCCCGCGGCTGAATGGTTCACAAACCTGGTGACGGGCGAGAAGCTCCCGCCGATCTCATCCCTGTCATAACGCGATTGGACTCAAGCAGCTTGCTTCTGCCCCGCTCCCGCCCCGATCTTGCCGGCCCAAGCATCGATCGAATGAAGCAATGCGGGTTTGGAAATTTCCTCCGGCACGGCGGCCAACCGGTTCCTGACGAACAGCCAGCCGAGGAAACGGGTCGACGTCAGCATTGCAATCGGGATTGAAAGGAGCAGGCCCGCGACCACAGGCAATGCCCAAGGCAGTGCGGCGGGCGCATTGACGGCGAGCAGGTACGTGATGATCGCGCCAAACGCCGTCGGCGCCCAGAAGTTGGCCAACGCATCCCCAAAAGTCACACGATAGGCATCACGCGATTGCCCGCCCCAACTGATCTTCTTGCCGAAGGCGAGGCCGACCAGAAAGACTGAAATGCGGAATGCTACGATCGGTGCAATCAGCATAGAGAACAAAATTTCGAGCAGCATCGCACCGGCAAACTTCAAGCGCCCGCCGTAGCGCGCCGCGTCCTTGCCATCGAACAACACGAAAAGCCCGCCCGCGATTTTCGGCGCTAATGACATGAACATCATGGCAGCAAACAAGCCCAAGGCGAGTTCGTGATTGAACGTGCCGGTCTGCTCGTAAAGCGTGACGTAGATCGCCATCGCCACCATCAGCATCCACGCAGGCGATGCCAGATACATCATGAAGGCCTGCACGATCTGTGCGCGGCTGACCACCGGCAGACCCTTCATGCCAAACAGCGACCAATACTGCATGTTCCCGTTACACCACCGCTGATCGCGCTGCATGTAGTCGATCAGAGTGACGGGGTTTTCTTCGAAACTCTCGGTTTCAACCGGCACGACGCGCACGTCGTACCCGCCGCGCCGCATCATGACAGCTTCTACCTGGTCATGGGACAAAAGATGTCCGCCGAGCGGAGCTTTCCCCGGCAGCACCGGCAACTTGCAGTGCGAGCGAAACGGCCGCACCCGGATGACGGCGTTGTGCCCCCAGAATGGGCCGCAGTCGCCCTGCCACCACGCGCTGCCCAACGTGAACGAACGCATCCCGTGACGCATGCCGAACTGGAACAGCCGCGCGAACGCACTGAGAGAAGGTGCGCCTACGACAAGGCTTTGCAGGATGCCGATGCGCGGATTGACTTCCATCGCGGCAACCAGCTTTTTGATCGCCTGTCCCGACATCGCACTGTCAGCATCGAGAGGAACCATGAAATCGTAGTTCCCGCCCCAACGCTCCACGAAGTCCCAGACGTTGCCTGCCTTGTAGCCGGTGCGGTCTTCACGGCGGCGATAGAATGCCTTGCCTTGCCCGGCCAGGTCGCCTTCGAACTCGGCAAAAAGCTGTTCTTCCCGCGAAGCAACCGGAGGCAAGTCCGTATCGCTGAGAACGAACACGTCAAACCGGTCGCCAAATCCCGTTTCTTCAAGGCTCTGGCGAATGGCCAGCAGCCGCGCGAATGCGCGTTCGGGATCTTCGTTCCGGATCGTCATAGTGACGGCAGTAGGAGAGTTGATTGGCCGCTCTTCCAGATGAGGCGACCAGAATTCTGCCACTTCGCGAACCGGGTCGCGCTTGACTGCAATCAGATACGAGCCGATTACCGCGTTCCAGAATCCCAGCACCGTCCACGGCGCGCTCAATAGAACACAGCCGAGGATAACCGCTTCAGCGGTTGTCCAGCCGTTGTTGCCGAGCACAATCGTAACACCAGCCGCGATCAGTCCCATCGTAACAAGGTTGGCCGCCAGGACGAACATCCGGCGCCAGAACAACCTTTGGTCGCGTCGCAACGAGCGATGCCGTAAAGACCCCGCCGAACCTCGCCCACCCGCGAGTAGAGAAGGCTGCGTGACGTCCGTAACGGCTTCGCTGTGAAATCTTGTGCGGTCTGCCAAATGCAATCCCCAATGTAAATTCGCCTGCGGCTCGCTGAGTGTTGAGCCGTGCCTCGACCTGCCTGGTGTCGCCGGGTTCTCGCGTAGAACCGTTTGCTTCCCGGATCCGTTCCGAGGCCTTCGGTCCAATTTCAGACGCACCAATGCTGCAGCGCACAAATAGTCGTATGCTGCGATTCTGAATTCAAGTTCTTATTATGACAGTGAAAAGGCGGAAACCTGAACAGGTGTTCAGGTTCGGTCGCCGCATCGCACAAAAGCGTGAAGCGCGCGTGATCGCTCAATCAGGCGGCACGTCCTGCGCGCTGCAAACGCACTGCGCCCGGCTCTCACAACAAACAGCAGTGGTGGCGGGCCCGTTTTGCGATTTCGTGCTCAGGAAATTGCCGCGAAATCGGGCAGGAAGCTGGCCGACGCGTGAGTGCGGACCGGCAAAAGCGCTGGTTTTGATGACGTTTTGTCTAGTCGACCGGCCACGCGCAGGCTTGCTCGTCAAAAATGTCGCAGGGGCGGTAGACCTGGATTTCGCTCTCCCGGCCATCCTCCCACACAACCTGCACGGCGACCGTATCAACCGAACCCGGTTCAAGACGGATCAGCAACTCCTCGATTATCACGTCCGAAGGCATTGAGAACGGCAACTGCGGGTTGCAGTCCATCAGCGGAAACCTCTCATCAAGGTCACGCGAGTTGATCGAGTAGCGGATTTCCTTGAGCCGGCATGACAGAGGCAGTAGCGGCGTGAAATAGACAAGCTCCTCGCCATCTCTCGCGGCTATCCCGACCCAGCCGTTCGGCTGCGCGGCATCCAGCATGGCTTGATATGTGGCCATTGGCGGAATGCGAGAACGATCTTGAGCTGCAGCATTATCGGTCGCTGCAATGCCGAACCCGCAAAAAGCGAGGACGATCAATCTGAGACAGCGACTCAATCGGCTCAGATTGCAGGAACTTTCAAACATTCCCCGCCCCATCACTCGCCGCCTGCCTCGGCAAAACTCCCCTTGCGCGCATGCTTGGATGATTCATCGCCAACCGCGCTGAGGTCTGCGTCAAAAATGATGCGCTCCGCCCCGGCCAGCGCAACAAAGCGTTTTCCGCGCGCCCGACCGATCAAGGTGAGCCCGGCCTTGTTGGCAAGATCCACGCCCCATGCGGTGAAGCCCGACCTCGACGCCAGGATCGGAATGCGCATCTTCACGCACTTGATCACCATCTCACTGGTCAATCGGCCCGTCGTGTAGAAAATCTTGTCTTCCGGCGCGATCCCATTGAGCAGCATGTAACCGGCGATTTTGTCGATGGCGTTATGCCGCCCGACGTCTTCCATATAAATCAACGGGCGGTCTTCTTGGCACAACACGCAGCCATGGATCGCACCAGCCTTCAGATACAGGCTGGGCTCGGTGTTGATTTTCTTCGTCAGCGCATAAAGCCAAGACGTCTTCAACCGAGCGTCCTTGGCAAGCTCGATGTCGTCGAACTCCTCCATCAGGTCCCCGAAAACGGTGCCTTGTGCACAGCCCGACGTCTGGATCTTCTTCTTCAACTTGTCTTCGTAGTTCGTCTCGCGCGCGGTTCTCACAACGACGGTCTGGATATCGTCGTCATAGTCGATGGCCGTGATCTCGTCGTCGGGCTTCAGCATGTTCTGGTTGAGCAGATAGCCCACCGCCAGCAGGTCCGGATGATCGCCGATCGTCATCATCGTAACGATCTCCCGCGCATTGAGGAAAAGCGTCAACGGCCGCTCGGTAACGACGTCGGTCGTCACCGGATTCCCCTCCTGATCGATGCCTGTAACGGCAACCGAAAGGCGGGGATCGTCAGGTGTCGGGCGTACCTCGAATTCGGCTAAAGCCTTCATGCATCGAGCCTTCTTTTCTTGATCAAAACACTGGCAAGTGGGCCTAATCACCGGCTTTATTAGCCTCTCCGCGACGCCGCGTCACGGGGCAGCGCGTGTCCAGCCTCTGCGCTGGTCATCTCAAACTTTGTTGTGTTATATCCTACGCCAGGAATAGGGATTTAGAAATCCAGCGGCTGGATAATGACTTCTGCGTGAGCCTCATGCATGATGGCGTTGGTCCTGGTTCCAAGGACCAATCCCAGCCAATCCAAATTGCACGCCCAGCCGCGGAAGTGCCGTGTCGGGTGAGCATCTAAAGCTGCGCGTTGCTAGCCGGTGCGGTCTCCCCGAACCAGCGCGCCAGCGCCGTAGCGACTAACGAATGTCCTATCAGGAGAAGAAGAGAAATGTCCGTTTCGAAGACCTTGGTGCTTGATGAACTGCGCCGCGTCAAAGGCCCAGACCTCGACGGCAATATTGTCGATCTCGGCTTGGTGTCGGAAGTCATGGTCCGCGAAAACAGGGTCTATTTCTCCATTACGGTCCCGCCGGCGCGCGCAGGCGAACTCGAGCCGCTGCGCCAGGCTGCCGAAAAGGTCGTAAAGGAAATCGACGGCGTTGCAGGCGTGGTTGCCGTATTGACTGCTGATGCCCAGCAGGGTGCCGCCCCATCAATGGGCGCCCCTGTAACTGCATCGGCAAGCCCGGCCGCCTCGGCTGGCAACGTGCAAGAACACCCCCGCGTACAAGAAGCGCGTGCACGCATGGACGGCAAGCAGCCCGCCCCCGCTTCAGCCGCACCGCCTCCGCCGATGGCGCAGCCGGCAGCCCAGCCTAAAGCCGCCGGCATCGCTGGCGTCAAGCACCTCATCGCGGTCGCGTCAGGCAAGGGCGGCGTGGGCAAATCCACGACAGCCGTGAACCTTGCTCTTGGGTTCCAGGCCATCGGCCTCAAGGCGGGCATTCTGGATGCTGACATCTACGGCCCATCGCAGCCGAGGCTCCTCGGTCTCACCGGCCGTCCGACCGTCGCGTCAGGCAATACGCTTCGCCCAATGGAAGGTTACGGCCTGAAATGCATGTCGATGGGTTTCCTCGTCGATGAAGGCACGCCGATCGTATGGCGGGGCCCGATGGTCGTCTCGGCGCTCAACCAGATGCTGCGCGAAGTCGCCTGGGGCAGCCCGGGCAACGAACTCGACGTGCTCGTGATCGACATGCCGCCCGGCACCGGCGATGTGCAGTTGACGATGGCCCAGCAGGTGCCGCTGTCCGGAGCCGTAATCGTCTCCACACCGCAGGACTTGGCGCTGATTGATGCCCGCAAGGGCCTCAACATGTTCCGCAAGGTCGACATCCCTGTCCTCGGCATCATCGAAAACATGAGCTTCTTCCTCTGCCCAAAGTGCGGTGAGGAAAGCCACATTTTTGGCAATGGCGGCGCAAAGAACGAGGCCGAAAAGCTGGGCGTGCCCTTCCTCGGCGGCATTCCGCTGCACATGGACATCCGCTCCAAGTCCGATTCCGGTCAGCCCATTACGGCCACCAGCCCCGACAGCCCGCAGGCGCAGATCTACCGCGAGCTGGCAGCCAAGACCTGGGCGCAGGTGCTTGAAGCCAAGGGCACCGGCCTGTCCCAGCCAAAGCTCGAAGTCTCCAATGACGGCTCATCGCTGAATGTCATGTTCGAGTCCGGCCCGTCCTATGATCTGACAGCCGAAATGCTGCGCGTCATGAGCCCATCGGCCGAAGTCCAGGGCCATTCCCCCGATCAGCGCGTAACGCTTGGCGGCAAGCAGAACGTGAAAATCACCAAGCTGGAACCGGTAGGAAACTACGCAGTCAAAATTCACTTCTCCGATGGTCACAATACCGGCCTTTTCGCCTGGACCTATCTCGACCTGCTCGGCCGTGAAAAGGACGAGCGCTGGGCGGAGTATCTCGCCGAGCTTGAAGCCAAGGGCCTCAAGCGAGCCTGATTGGCGAGCGGCACAGGATTGTACGGGGGCGGATGCTGGAACATTGGGGGAGTCGACGCTCGCTCGGCGTCGCGGCGATTGCGATCTGTCTGATCCTGGCGGCTTGCAATACGCCGCCATCCGGCTTGGATGGACCATCTGCTGCCGAGCTTCCTGGTGCCGGTTTGGTTGGTCTTGATGACGCGCAAAGCGATGTCGTGGAAGCGAGCGTCAAGAAGATGCTACCTTCCGATGCAGCCAACTTGCAGTTCGTCGGCGTAACGGCTCGCCGCTTCGATGACAGCGATGGTTTGCACGTTTGCGGTTACGTCAGCGGCAAGGGGCTGGACGGTCAGTTGCGCTTTTACATTGAGCTGAGCGAAGACGGTAACAAACCGAAAGCCCGCCGCGGTCAGGTCGGAACAGACGAGGCCACACTGGCCAAGGTCCGCTTCGTCTGCCGCCGCCATGAGGCTGGCGCATAAAGGGCAATTGATCCGATGAAGGCACGACCATGAAATGGAGTGGTAACGTCGCTGTCTGGCAGCGCAAGGTGGCCGAAGGCGCCGAAGGCGTGGCCCGCAGAGCAGCAGTCGTCGAAGCACTTGCGCCCAGGCCTGGTGAAAAAATCCTCGACATCGGCTGCGGTGGCGGTCACCTCGTTCGCGATTTCGCAGAAATTCTCGGTCCTGAAGGCCGCGCTGCTGGCATCGAGATGAGCCCAGACCAGCTCGCCGCCGCGCACGAAACCTGCGCCGGGCTTTCGAACGTCGAACTGCACGAAGGCGATGCGACGGCCCTGCCGTTCGAAGCCGGAACGTTCGATGCCGCAGCCACCATCCAGACGTTCGAATACATCCCCGATGTGGACGCGGCGCTCCGCGAAACAGCCCGCATCCTGAAGCCGGGCGGCCGCGCAGCCCTCGTCTCCGTGCTATGGGATCACTGGCGCTTTCATGGGGCCGACGAAAAGATCACCGGCGCGATCCTCGATATCTGGCGTGCTCACTGCTCCCACCAGATGCTTCCGCTCGAACTGGAAAAGCGAATGTCGGCCTTCGGCTTCAGCGGCTTCAAGCACCAACCGCTCGCCTTCGTGAATACGACGCTTGGGCAAGACGCCTATGCGCACTGGGCCGTCAAATACGTTGAAGCCTTCGCGCTCACCCGCGGCTTCGACAAGGCGGACATGGCCCGCTGGGTGGCCGAACTTCACGAAGCCGAACGCGAAGGCCGCTTTGGCTTCGTCTCAGTCCCCGTCCTGACGACGGCTACCGCTGTTTGAGCTGGAGCGCGAAGATCAACGCTGCTTGGCAGGCTTTGCCGTCTTCTTCTTTCCCGCAGGTTTTGCGGCAGCCTTCGCAGCGGGCTTCTTCGCAGCCGACTTATTTGACGCCGGCTTCTTGGGCGCAGGTTTCTTCGCAACAGGCTTTTTAGCCGTTGCCGCCTTGGGCGCAGGCTCTGTAGGGATCTCAGCATAGGCGCTATCATCGCCGGCTTCAGCCGCAGCAATCGCCTCGTCGACCACGAACTGCGCATAAGCCGGCAGCGCAAACGCTGCGCCATGGACCGCAGGTGTCCAATATTTCAGTTTACCCACACCGCGCTTTTCCGCCCGCTTTGCCAGTTTCTTCGCGTCGATATCGAGGAACTTCTTGCTGTCTGTCGCAAGGTTGAGCGCGAACGGACCGCCGAAATAGCAAGGCTGCGTGCACATGTAAGGCGACACCCGCTTGAACAGAGACGCAAACACGCGCGTCGTGCCCGCAAGATGCTCCGGGAACAGGAACGGCAGTCCGTTCTGCGTCACGAGCACGCCGCCCTTCTTCAAGGCCCGCTTGCAGTCGGTGAAGAATTCCTTTGTGTGCAGCACGGCTGACGGCCCGATCGGCTCAGAAGAATCCACGATGATCGCGTCGAACTTCTCTTCCGTCTCCGCCACGTACTTCAGGCCATCGGCGACCACGATGTCCGCGCGCGGATCATCGAAAACCTTGGCCGGAATCTCAGGGTAATACTTCAGCGCGGTATCGATCACGTCGCGGTCGATTTCAACCAGCGTCGCCTTTTCCACGCACGAATGCTTCAGCACTTCGCGCAATACACCCCCGTCGCCGCCGCCGATCACGAGCACGCGGTTGGGCTTGTCGAGCGCCATCAGCGGAACGTGCGCCATCATCTCATGGTAGACGAACTCATCGGATGTCGTGAGCTGGCAGACGCCGTCGAGCATGAGGACCGTGCCCCAGGTCTCGTTTTCGAAAATAACGAGGTCCTGGTGATCGGTTTTCACTTCGTGGAGAACCTTCGAAGCCTTCAGGCCGACCTTCCAGTGCGGGTGAAACGTTTCCTCGATCCAGCGGTCGGCCATTCAAAAGTCTCCAGATAAGTCGGCAGCGATTGGCTTCAGGTCAGGCCTGAATGATGTGGGGCTGCATTGGCGAAAGTTCCATCCCGCGGCATTGCCGAAGAGCCGATCACCATATTTGATTGATGTGTCAGTTTGTTAAAAGAAAAATCGCACGTTCCGCTTTAAGCCGAACGTGCGATTTTCTTGCCGGGCGGGCCTCGGGATCAAGTGATCAGGCCCGCCTTAACGTCAGCGGATCAGGCCGCTTTCTTCGTCGACACCTTCATCAGGCGGACGGGTGCGGTCCTGGAAGCAGCGGTCTGCCACTTCATTTCTTCCAGTTCCTCACCGCGCATGTGCTCTTTGACGATGACATCTTCGGCTTCGAAAGCCTCACGAAGAATCTCGATCGCCAGATGCGGTTTTGCTTCCCCGCACATGAACACGTCGAAAGCCGCATAATCGGCTTCCGGCCAGCTATGGATAGAAATATGGCTCTCAGAGAGCACGGCCACTCCAGACACGCCACCGTTCGGGGTGAAGTGATGAAGATGAATGTGCAAGAGCGTAGCGCCTGCAACTTCCACACAGC
>CAYGRH010000062.1:0-12886 GCA_964352165.1 uncultured Hyphomicrobiaceae bacterium
GTAGTCGAGGTGTTCGGGGTCGATGTTGGTGACGACGCCGATCTGCGAGGGCAGGCGCGTGAACGTCCCATCGGATTCGTCGGCTTCGACGATCATCCATTCGCCCTGCCCGAGCCGCGCGTTGGTGCCCCAATTGTTGATGATGCCGCCAGTAATGACCGTAGGGTCGAGACCGGCTTCTGCGAACGTGTGCGCGATCAGCGAGGTCGTCGAGGTCTTGCCGTGCGTGCCCGTCGCCGAGATCGTGGAGTAAAGCCGCATCAACTCGGCCAGCATCTCCGCCCGCCGGATGACGACGAGCCCCTTTTTGCGGGCTGCATCGAGCTCCGGATTGCCGGGCTTGACGGCCGTGGAGATCACCACCTGTTTGGCACCCACAAGGTTGACCGCGTCATGGCCGATGAACACCCTGACGCCCTTGGCACGCAGCCGCTTGACGTTGGCACTATCGCGCTGGTCGCTGCCCTGGACGGAATACCCCTTGGCCAGCAGAACCTCGGCGATCGCGCTCATGCCGATGCCGCCGATGCCGATGATATGGAAAGTCCCGATCTCGCGGGGCATCTGCATGAGTTGTATTCCCTCGTTTAAGTCCCGAAACGCGCTATTAACCCGCAGATTGAGGCATTGCAACGCATCGTATCGTCCAGGCTGCCCCCGACGGCAACGCCGCCACCAGCCCGAACACACGTCCACCTTGCAACAAATTCGCCGCCAGCATTACCCGATAAGATCTTCCACAAGATCAGCCAGCCTTGCGACCGCATCAGGGCGGCCATGCGATTTTGCAACACGCGCCGCATCGCCAAGCCTGTCCGGATCGGTAATCAACCCGGCGACCTCATGAGCCATCAGCTCCGGCGTGACATCCGATTGCACAGCACACCAAGCCCCGCCCGATTCGGCAAGTCTCGTCGCATTCAGGAGCTGATCATCGTCCAGCGCATGTGGCAGCGGAATAAGGATCGACGGTCGCCCGATCACCGTCAATTCGGCGATTGTCGATGCCCCGGCACGTCCGATGACGAGGTGCGCTTCAGCCATAATGTCTGGCAGGTTGGGGAAAAAGGACGACACGCTTGCTGCGATTTTTGCTTGCGCATAGGCCGCCTCGACGCGCTCCACGTCTTCCTGCCGCGCCTGCTGCACCACCGTCAGCCGCCGCTTGATCTCATCGGGCAGCAGCGCAAACGCAGGCGGCACCGCGTCTGAGAAAAACCGCGCGCCTTGCGATCCGCCAAACACCAGGATGGCAATCGGCTGACCGTCCTGCGGCGGGGCATAAGGGGTCTCGGCGGCAGCTAAAACGACATCGCGTACCGGATTGCCCGTCAACCGGACCTTTTCAAGCAGCCCACCCTCAAGGTACTTCGTCCGCTCAAACGAGGTGGCGATCGCATCGACCCGCGAGGCCACCATGCGGTTGGCGCGCCCCAACACTGCGTTTTGCTCATGGATCGCAGTCTTGATCCCGCGCATCTTTGCAGCGAGCAGCGGCGGAAAGGTCGGATAACCGCCAAATCCTAACACCAGCCCAGGCTTCACTTCACCCAGCAGGCTTGCCGCCGCAGCGATGCCGCGCGACAGCGTGTAGGCGGTCTTTGCAATCGCAGTCGGTGATTTACCAGTCATCGTCGCCGACGGCACCTGATGGAGGGCACGCGCTGGAAAACCCATGCCATAGCGGTCCCCGCGCGTATCCGTCACGAGATCGACGATGATGCCGCGACGGCCGAGTTCTTCTGCAAGCGCAAAGGCTGGAAACAGGTGCCCGCCTGTTCCGCCCGCCGACAGCATACCTGTCCGATCACTTGCCCTCTGACCTGTCTCTGCTCCCCATCATCGTACCGCGAGCAATTGTGCAACTTTCGGCGAACGAAAGCTGCCGCTTCGTCATCTCACCCGGCACTTCCCCGCATCATCCCGGATGTCGCCGGCATGATCTTTGGTCGGCTCAATCTCCCCGGATCGACACGGCGGCGCGTTAGTGCCAGCAACATGCCCAGCGTCACGGAAATCGCAAGCATCGAAGAGCCACCAGCCGAAATAAACGGCAGCGTCATGCCTTTTGCCGGTAATAATCCGACATTGACGCCCATGTTGATCAACGCCTGCAGTCCAAAGATCAGCGCAAGTCCCTGGATCGCCAGCCGGTTACCGGCATCGCGTTCATTCATCGCGATAACAAGAGCCCGCAACACGATGAAGGCAAACAGCGCGAGCAGTGCCAGACACGCAACGACGCCGTATTCCTCGGCTATCACGGAGTAGATGAAGTCGGTATGCGCGTCGGGAAAGCGTGTTTTGATCGTCCCCTCGCCAGGACCGCGCCCGAAAAATCCGCCTTCGATAAACGAACGCATCGCCCGGTCGAGTTGCGAATTTTCAACCGGTGAAGGGCTGACGAACGCATCGATGCGCTGCTGCACATGAGGCAGCGTGAAGTACGCCGCAACAAGCCCGCCGATCCCCAGGCAACCCAGCACGAGCACTCCCGCCAATGGTTGCCCGGCGAGCACGTAAAGTGCAGTCCAGACCATGGCAATCAGCAGCGTTTGCCCGATATCGGGTTGCAGTACCAAAAGCCCGCAGAACAAGCCGCCCAGAAGAACAGCCAGCAGCAATGCGGGCATGTCTTTACGGCGCGACGTCTCCGCAAACAGCCAGGCCAACACGACAACAATCGCAGGCTTTGCAAATTCGGACGGCTGCAACGAATAACCCGCGATCTGCAGCCATCGCCGCGCGCCGTTGACATCGCTTCCAAACGCGAGCGCCCAGCCCATTCCTAAGAGTGCGGCCAGGGCGATGATCACGCTCACGCGCCGCACGCCGGACGGTTTGAGAAAGGAAAACACAATGATGATTGCAAACCCTGCAATCGAAAAGAACACATGCCGCTCGAAGAAATAGAACGTCGGAAGCAGCTTCTTGATCGCAACAGCCGGGCTTGCAGCCAACGACAGGATCAGTCCCGCGATAATCAGAGCCATGATCGCAACGATCTGCACGCGGTCGACAGTGAACCACCATTCGGCAAGACGGCTGCGATCGGCGCGGCTGAAGCTCATGTCACTTCGCCCCCTCGCCAGGAGTGCGCGCGGCAAAGCCGGGCAGCCGGATAACGGCATCGCGGAAATGATCGCCGCGCACTTCAAAATTGCGGAACTGGTCGAACGACGCGCAAGCTGGCGATAACAGGACAACAGGCGCTGGATGGCTGCTTTCCGCCGCGTCCCGTGCTGCCTGCCCCAGTGCCGCATCCATCGTTTGCGATATTTGATAAGGCACCCTGCCGTCGAGAACCTTGGCAAATTCCTCGGCTGCCGCCCCGATCAGATACGCACCCGCGACCCGCTCGAAATAGGGTTCAAGCGAAGCAATCCCGCCCGACTTCGCAAGCCCACCCAAAACCCAATAGATGCCACCATCGAAGGCAGCCAAGGCCTTCTCGCTTGCCTCTGCATTGGTGGCTTTGGAATCGTTGATAAACGCGACCTTGCCCACGTGGCCGATCTCTTCGAGCCTGTGAGCAAGACCCGGAAACGATCGCAGCCCGTCGGCCAGCCTCTGCGGTTGCCAGACTTTGCACCGAGCCGTTTGGTCATCTGCATCCATTCGCTCCTGAAGCGCACGGATCGAAGTCAACGCAGCAAGCGCATTCTGCACGTTATGACTGCCGCGCAGGCTGCCGATCCCCTGCAGATCGACGATCTCTTCGCTGCTCGCGTGGCTGTCGTGTCGCTCATGCACGAAGATCGTACTGCCGATGGCATAAAGCTGCGGCACGATGGCAGCCCCTTTGCCAGCCGTGAAAGCAAACAACCGTCCTACAGCTTCCAGGCGCGTGGCTGCCGCCCGGGTGTACCCATCGTCGATGCAGACCGCCGCCACGTCCGCTTCACGCGCCAACCGCTCCTTGATAGCCGCATAATTCTCAATCGTACCGTGCCGGTCGAGATGATCCGGCGTTACGTTGAGAAAAACACCGACGGTGGCGTTGAGCGTCGGTGTGAGATCGATCTGATAGGAGGAAAGCTCAACGACATAGATGCGGTCGGGTGAAAACTCCTCCAGCGTCAACACGGCCTTGCCGATGTTACCGCCGATCTGCACATCGCACCCCAATTCGCGCAGCAAATGTGCGGTCAGCGCAGTCGTGGTGGATTTTCCATTCGTGCCCGTGATCGCGATCACCGGGGCCTTCGGACACTTCAGCGCACGCTCGCGCATGAAGATTTCAACGTCGCCGATGATCTCAACGCCGGCCGCCTTCGCCTTCTCCACGGTCCAGTGCGGCTTTGGATGCGTCAACGGTACGCCCGGCGCCAGTATCAGCGAGGAAAACTGCTCGAAGTCTGTGTTGCTCAAATCGAGGAGCTTGACGCCGGAAGCATCCGCGCTCGTGCGGGAAGCCTCACCATCATCCCAGCCCACGACATCGGCGCCGCCGGCTTCAAGCGCACGCACGCAGGCAACCCCCGAACCACCCAGTCCGAAGACGGCAACACGCCTGTTTTTGAAATCCGTCGCGCGAATCATGGCGCCTAATCTAAAGCATCGGCGGTTCGGGCGAAATCACGGCCATGCACCACCCGCGCCGCTCGCTGGGGATAGGCTCAGCGCAGCAATCGGCAGTGTCTCACTCGGGATCAGCGCAGCTTGAGTGTAGCAAGCCCGATAAGCGCCAGCACCACTGAGATGATCCAGAAGCGAACGACAACCGTCGATTCCTTCCACCCCTTCTGCTCGTAGTGGTGGTGCAGCGGGGCCATCCGGAAAACGCGCTTACCCGTCAGCTTGTAGGACGTCACCTGAATGATCACCGACAACGTTTCCAGAACGAACAGCCCGCCCACAATGGCCAGAACGAGTTCGTGCTTCGTCGCAACCGCGATGGAGCCCAGCGCGCCACCCAGCGCCAATGACCCCGTATCGCCCATGAAAATCATGGCCGGAGGTGCGTTGAACCACAAGAAGCCCAGCCCCGCACCGATAAGCGCCCCACAGACGACAGCCAATTCACCCGAACCAGGCACGAAATGGATCTGCAGGTAGGAAGCGAATTTCGCGTTACCTGACAGATAGGCAATAAGCCCGAACGTGGCCGCCGCGATCATCACCGGCACGATAGCCAATCCGTCCAGACCATCCGTCAGGTTTACCGCATTTCCCGCCCCGGCAATGACCAGCACGCCCATCAGAATAAAGAACGGCCCCAGGTTGATCAGCACGTCCTTGAAGAACGGCAGCGTCAGCATGTTGGCCAGATCAGGTGCTGACATCTCGACGATAAAATATGTGGCGATCGCCGCCACCAGCAGTTCCGCACTCAGCCTGAGCTTGCCGGAGAACCCGCCAGCCGTCTGCTTTGTCACCTTCAGGTAGTCGTCATAAAACCCGATTGCGCCGAACGACATCGTCACGAACAGCACGATCCAGACGTAAGGGTTTTCGAGGTTGGCCCACAACAACGTGGAAACGAGCACACCCGACAGGATCATAAGCCCGCCCATGGTCGGCGTTCCGCGCTTGGCCAGATGGCTTTGCGGCCCGTCTTCGCGGATCGGCTGGCCCTTGCCCTGCTTGATCCGCAACAGATCTATGATCCCGGGCCCGAACAGCAAAACGAACAACAAGGCGGTGAATATAGCGCCACCAGTTCGGAACGTGATGTAACGAAACACGTTCAGCGGACCAAGCTGATCGCTGAAATTCACCAGTTCATAAAGCATTCCAAACCCTCGTTGGCAGATCCCCGGAATGTGCCCGTTCCCGAGAACTGCCTGATTGTCCTAGCCACCAGCGCGCCTTGCCAAACACCTGTACCATTCCCCGGTGCTCGGCAAGACGAAACGGGCGATCAGTTCCCGGCATCGAGTATGCCCACCCGCCCAGGCGAACTGCCAAACGGTTTAGCCGCGCATGCTCGACTTGGAAACGTGATTCCTTATCGCACTCACGATCACCCCCATTTTCGACCCGAGCGATCCCTTGACCATCACCGCATCCCCCGCGCCGATGGTCTTGAGAACCTTATCCTCCAGCGATTCCGGCGATCCGGCGTACCCGCCCTGCATGGCCTTGGGAAGTTTTTCAAACAGGTGCTTCATGTTGGGTCCGCTGGCAAAAACCAGATCGATTTTCGAATCCGTTAGCACTTCGGCAAGCCCCGCGTGTAGCGTCGGCGCGTTGTCGCCAAGTTCCAGCATATCGCCCAACACCGCAATCCGCCTGCTCGCAATCGTCTTGTCGAGCAGCGCAAGCACCTTTATCGCAGCCTTCATCGACGCGGGATTGGCGTTGTAGCTCTCATCGATCAAAAGCAACTGCCCGCTGCCGCAATCCAGATAACTGAGTTCGCCGCGGCCAGCCGGCACGACGAAACCGCTCAAGGCAGCCGCGGCTCGATTTGGCTCCCCGCCTACGCTCATCACCGCCGCAAGAACCGCCAGCGAATTCATCACAAGATGATCGCCCGGTGCCGAGATGCGGTAGACGATCTCGCTCTCGCCAAGCCGTGCCTTGACGTCTGTGCCAGAAAATCCTCGATCCTGTTTCACGACGCAGGCGTCGGCCCCAGAATCTGCTTTGGAGCTAAATGTGACAATCCTGGCATTGTTTTCGCCGGCGCGATTGGCAAGCAATTCGAAGTGCTCGTTGTCGCGATTGAGAACCGCCGTGCCGCCCGGAGTCAATCCGGAAAATATCTCAGCCTTGGCCTCCGCTATGGCCGCAACGGATTCGAAAAACTCCAGATGCACCGCCTCGACAGTCGTCACGATGGCCGTATGCGGGCGCACCATCTTCGTCAGCGGCGTGATTTCACCGGCGTGGTTCATACCGATCTCGAACACGCCGAATTCGGTGTCAGCCGGCATTCGCGCCAGCGTCAGCGGCACACCCCAATGGTTGTTGAAGGATTTTTCTGG
This sequence comes from uncultured Hyphomicrobiaceae bacterium, assembly GCA_964352165.1. Lineage (GTDB taxonomy): Bacteria > Pseudomonadota > Alphaproteobacteria > Rhizobiales > Hyphomicrobiaceae > CAYGRH01. Next base: position 6,933 of record CAYGRH010000062.1, read on the forward strand.
CGCATGTGTGCGACCGTGCGCGCCAAGAGCAATCCGCAGCATCTCTTTGGTGCCGGTCTTGCCCACGCTGCCTGTAACGGCAATCACGCGGGCATCCTGCGAAAGCCTGGCCCGCGCCGCCCGCGCTATTGCTTCCAGACCCGTCAGCGTGTCAGACACCCGCAAGAGTGCTCCGTCTTCCGGTTTCGCCTTGTATTCATCACCGACCAGCGCGGCCACGGCTCCACCTTGAAATGCCTTGGTGACGAATTCATGCCCATCCCGCTCGCCTTTCAGCGCGATGAACATATCGCCCGGCCGGATCGCGCGCGTATCGATCGACATCCCGGTGATCGCCGCGCCAGGCGTGCCATGCGCCGTGCCCCCGCTGGCTGCAACGAGTTCGTCCCAATCCCATAAGCGTTGGGCATCCGAGCCTTGCGCTCCTGTTCCGTGAGCCATCCCGCAATTATCTCCTGCCACCGAGGCGTTTTAGGCATGAAGCCTACCTGTCTTATAACAGCCTTCCCCCAGCGTGCTGCGCATTCATCTCCAAGCCCTGCGCTCATGCACGCTGACGCTTGCGCCATTTCGCGGTCGCACAGAGCTATACCGCCATCGCAGCCGCCAACTCCTCATGATCTGAAAACGGCAGCACTTTATCTCCCACGATTTGTCCCGTCTCGTGACCTTTCCCGGCAACAAGCACCACATCGCCTGCCCCCATCATGGCCACCGCCGTTTTGATAGCTTCCCGCCTGTCTCCGATCTCCCTGGCCCCTGGCGCAGCAGCCAAAATCTCGGCGCGAATTTGCTCGCTGTCTTCCGAACGCGGATTATCATCCGTCACGATGACGATATCGGCAAGCCGGGCCGCAATTTCGCCCATGATCGGCCGCTTGCCTTTATCTCGGTCCCCGCCGCAGCCGAACACGCAGATCAGCCGGCCTGTTACAAATGGCCTGACCGCATCGAGCGCCGCGCTTAGCGCCTCAGGTTTGTGGGCGTAGTCGATGACCGCCAGCCCGCCTTTGTACACTCCCGCGATTTCAAGCCGCCCCTTCACGCCCGATAACTTTTCAAGAGCCCCAACCACGTCGACGCCATTGCAGCCCGCCGCAATGGCAAGCCCCGCCGCAACAAGCGCGTTCTCCACCTGATAAGCGCCCACGAGCGGCAACAGGACCGACAAACGCCCGCCACGGAATTCCAGCGTCAACCGCTGCGCAAAGCCTTCCGGCTGTACGTCAACGAGCCGCAAAAGATTCCCAGCCCTCCCGACGCCCAGAACTTCCAGGCCACGATCTGTCGCGATGCGGGCCACATCGGCGCTGCGCGCACCGTCCATATTGATGACGGCCGGCTGGCCAGGCTGCAAAAGGTCCCGGAACAGCCGCATCTTCGCTGCAAGATAATCCTCCATCGTCGGGTGATAATCGAGATGATCGCGTCCCAGGTTCGTGAATGCGCCAACCGTCAGTCGCACACCATCCAGCCGGAACTGATCAAGCCCATGAGACGACGCTTCAAACGCCAGATGGCTCACGCCTTCGCCCGCGAGTTCAGCAAGTCCACAATGAAGGCTAACCGGATCGGGAGTCGTCAGCGATCCGTACGTCGCCCCATCCGGCTTCACTATTCCGATCGTTCCAACCGAAGCCGCCCGCAACCCGAGGGCGTTGAAAATCTGACGCGTGAAGTCGACGACGGAGGTCTTGCCGCTGGTGCCAGTAACGGCGACTGCCGTCTCCGGCTGAGCCGCAAAAAACCGCGCTGCTATCTTTGCAAGTGCCTGCCGCGGTTCGCGCGCACGCACGATCGCCACTTGAGGCAGATCGGCAATGACTGCATCCCGCGAAGCCAAAACAGCAATCGCGCCGTTCGCCGCAGCCTTATCGACGAACGCCGCTCCATCGACGTTTACGCCCGGTAACGCGGCAAACAAGAAGCCCGGCTTGATGGCGCGGCTGTCCGCACTTAAACCGCCGATCTCGATTTCTCTGAGATCATCCGGCAGCGGGCCATCGACGCCCGAGAAATCCGTACCGAGCAATTCGCCAAGTTTCATGATTGCAAAATCTCATCCCGGCTGCCGCTAGGGACGAAAACCCAGCGCATCCTCAGCATCAATCTGGCCATACCGCAGCCCTGCTGGTTATGGGGCACACTGTTGCACGGCGTCAAACCGCCAGAAGATGAACCTGAAGCTGAGCCTGAAGATGGGAAAAGATTCCATGAACCGCGTTGCGTGCAAGTTCACGCTTTGGGCGATTTCGGCATCACACCCAGAAGTGGGGCGATCCTCTTGACAATGCGCGCCGTCGTCGGCGCCGCATTCCGGCCGGCTGTGACCTGGTCGTTGGTTTCCGCCACAGGCTTGGGCTCAAACAGACTGACAAACGTGAGATAGCGCGGCGAACTCATCGGAAATGCGCCGAGGAACGACGCGATAACCGACTTTTCCTGATAGCCGCCCTTGCCGGGTATCTCGGCGGTCCCGGTTTTGCCGCCGACCTCATAGCCTTCCACATCCGCCCGGCTGCCCGTGCCATAGGAAGCCGTCACGTTTTCGCGCATCATCCGGCGGATCTGCGCGCTCGTTCCCGGCTTGAGAACGCGCACGCCTTCGGGGCTGAGCTTTGGCGGCTGGCGCAGGAACGTCGGCGTAATGCGCACGCCACCATTGACCAGCGCGGCTGCGGCCACAGCAAACTGCAAAGGCGCCACCGCCAGTCCATGGCCATAGGAAATCGTAATCGTCTCGACATCCTTCCAACGCCGCGGCACATCCGGCTGGCTGACCGCGCCCGCCTCCGTCGATAGCTGATCGAGCAAGCCGAACTTCTGGAGGTAGGCGCGCTGCCGGTCCGCGCCCGTACTCAACCCGAGCACACCGGACCCGACATTTGACGAGCGCACGAAGACGTCGGAAACGCTGAGTGATGGCCCGGCCGGATGCGCATCACTGATGCGATAACCATCCGCTTCCAACGGCCGGCTGACATCGATCATACTGCTGGAACGGGCAAGCCCCGCATCAAGCGCCATCGCGACCGTCATGGCCTTGAACACGGAACCCAGTTCATAAGTCCCGTTTGCAAGCCGGTCACGGCGGGCAGGCTCCTGTGCTTCTTGCGGCAAGAGCGGATCGACGCCGGGAAGCGAGGATGCCGCCACGATTTCACCCGTCACGACATCGATCACGACCGCGGAGGCGGCCTTCGCACCGTATCGTTCCATCGCATCGGCAAGCACTTCTTCAACCGCGTGCTGAACGCCAATATCGAGCGCAAGCCGGACCGGCGCCCGGTTGGACAAAGTCGCCGCGTGAACCGGCTCGATCAATCCAGCTTCATCGAGATACCGCTCAACGCCCGACAGGCCTTTGTTGTCGATATTGACGTAGCCCAGAACGTGACCGGCCACGCGCCCAGCCGGATAAGCCCGCTTCAGTTCGTACCTGAAATCCAAGCCCGGCAGACCCAGTTCGTTCACGAGTTGCGCTGTAGCAGGCGAAATAGCCCGCCGCAGCCACACGAACCGCTTGCTCGTATCGGCGAGATCTGAACGCAAGCCATCCCGGTCTAAATCGGGAAACACCATCGCCAGTTGTTCGGAGACTTCGTTGCGATCGAGCACCAGCGTGGGATCGGCAAACAGCGACGGCATCACAACATCGGTAGCGAGCAGCCTGCCATTCCTGTCCACGACATCCGGACGCGAAAACGCCGTCGCGATGGGCGTGCTCATATTGGAGCGCACTTCGTCCTGGCCGATTGACGCGAGGCGGACAAGCTGTCCCCCAACCGCGACGAAAGCCGCTGCCATCAAAACATACATGCTGACAGCACGCAGCCGCAGTCTTGGCTTGCGCATGGCTTTGATCTTGCTCTTGCCAATCGCACCGTCGGCCAACCCGGGCGTAATAACGACGCTCGATCTTCGAGGACCTGCAATCATTGCCCGCCCGCCGTATTCTGCCCGCCAGAACCAACGAGCGTTCCTCCGAGCTGGCTGTTGCGCATGGGTTCAAGGCCAAGTTCGCGGGCAAGCGGAGCGATACGCTCTGGCCGCGCCAGATGCGCACGCTCAGCCTTCAGCACAGCAATGTCGTTTCGCGCCGCTTCGATCTGACGTTGTTTGTCGGAGACTTCGGATTCGATCAGCCAGGTATCGTAATTGATGGCGTAAAGCCCGAACGCGCTTGCGAGCGTCAAACCTACCGCCAGGAATATCAATGTACGCATGACACCCGTCCCTATTGCCTGCCGCGCCGCACCCGCCCTATGTCAAGTCCGGCCAACACGATAGCGAGCGCCAGCGGGCCTCAATCCAACTCCTCAAGCCCGCGCCGCGCAATACCTGGAAGGCCCAGATCCGCTGGCGACAAGAGCCAGGCAGGCGCATCCGTGCGTTCGCCCGAGCGCAATCGTGCCGACCTTGAACGCGGGTTCATTTTGGCTTCACCTTTCGAAGACGTTAACGCGCGGTGGTTAACAATTTGGAAACTTGGATGCGGCCCCGTTTTCCCCGGCCCCGGCAAATGGCGCGATACGCCGCTGTCGCGCCCGGCACGCGAGGCAAAAAACCGTTTAACGATTCTGTCTTCGAGCGAATGAAACGTCACGACCACAAGCCTACCGCCCGGCTTCAGACATCGTTCCGCGCCCGCAAGCCCCATCAAAAGTTGCCCAAGCTCATCGTTGACGAAAATGCGCAGTGCCTGAAAGGTCTGGGTCGCAGGATGGCGCGCTTGTCCCCGCCGACCGCCGAGTGCGGTCTCAACGAGGTCTGCCAGATCCAGCGTGCGCTCAAAAGGCTTCTCGCTCCGCCGCGCGACGATCGCTCGTGCAATTGCGCGCGAACGCTTTTCCTCTCCAAGCTGGAATATGATGTCGGCGAGTTCGGCTTCCGCAAACGTATTGACGACGTCAGCCGCAGACCGCCCCTCTTCGGCACGCGAAAGCGAACCGCCGTCGCCATCCCCGGCACTGCCCCCAGCACTGAACATCCGCATGTCGAGTGGACCGTCGGCCTGGAACGAAAACCCACGATCGGGTTGATCGAGCTGCATCGAGGAGACACCGAGATCGAAGACGACACCGTCAAAGGTTCCGGTGAAATCCTCTGGCTGAAGATCGCCCGCCTCCCGTGCCCAGTCGTAAAGCCGCGAAAATGGGGCGAGCCGCAGATCGAGCCGGGGCGCGAACTCTTCAACCATCGACTGCCCGGACGCAAAAGCTGACGGATCCCGGTCGAGAGCCGTCAGCTTGCAATTGGCACATTCCAGGATGGCGCGCGAATAACCTCCCGCACCGAACGTGGCGTCAATGTAGCGTTCGCCGTCCCGCGGCTGCAGCCGCTCCAACACCTCCGCGAGCAGCACGGGAATATGACCGCTCTCCACACCGCGCTCCGATATCCCCCTGGTCGGTTCGCGCCGCGGCGTCATTCCCGTGCTCCTTCGCCCCCGCTGCCGTCTGATCCGTCTCCGACATCTGTCTTGGCAGCCTTTCCGCGCGCTGCAAACAGCTTGCGGTGATCACGAACCTTCTCGCGGGCACGCCCCCTGCGCTCCTCAAAGCGCTCGGGTTCCCACATTTGAAACTTGTCGCCAAGCCCGACAAAAGCGACTTTACCATCGAGACCGGCGTGACGGCGAAGCCCTTCAGGAAGGACGATGCGTCCATCGCCGTCGATCGATAAAACCTGGACGTCTCCATAGAGCGCGACAGATAGCTCGTCCCGCTCGTCCGAATACTCCGGCAGATCTGAGAGAAGCCCGTCGATCTTGCGCGCAAGTCTCTCCCCGCCAGCATCGAGCGCTGGAGCATCGAGCGAGGGGTAACAGTAGATGCCGCCGGCATAGCCGTCACGTTCAAGCACGGTTCGGAATGAGGCTGGGATTGAGACCCGGCCTTTCGCGTCGATCTTGTTGATGAATGTCGAGACAAAACGGTCCATCTCCTGTTTTC
>CAYGRH010000063.1:0-12751 GCA_964352165.1 uncultured Hyphomicrobiaceae bacterium
GTGCATGATGGTTCGGAATTGTAATGGTTGCCCGGTTGAGCCAGACGCGCTCGCCGAAAGTTGCCTTTGATGCCCAGTTGTCGGTCTTAGCCGGGGCTTTGAACAAGCGGGGGTTGAGCCAGATCCAGGCGGCGAGACATCCGCCTGGAAGAATGGCCCACCATCCGAGCCAATGAGGGCTCCAAAGCGCCAGCATTATCGCGGGGAAAGTCGCGATCCGTGACCCGACAGACCAGGGGCTGGCGTGCCGCTGCCATACGTCATCGCTCATGGTCATCGAGCGTTCGAAGTAGTGTTCAATGCCCATGATCGTTTGCCGCCGCCTCGGGTTTTGCTGTGCCTCGCAGTTCGCGTTTGTGGCGTGGGTTGCCGATGAGGCAGGTGGCGACAACGACGATCAGCTCGAAAGCATCTTATACAATTCGTCCTTCAGCTGGAGGCGCTTCAGCTTCAGTTCCTCGAAGCTCTCATCAGCGACGTTGACGCCGGCAGCTTCGATGCGATGCACTTCGCGGTTGACGCCGTGATACTCGTCAAACAACCGCGCAAAGTGGCCGTCGGTCGTTTTCAAGTCGTGAATGCGCTCTTTGAATTCGGGAAAATCGTCTGCGAGTTCGTGGGGGACGTGGGACATTGATGGAGCCTTTCGTTCTTGAGATCGTTTTGCGCACAGCTTGGCGGTCTTTGGGGCGGGATCAGCCGGTCAGGTTGGCTGATGCTGCGATAGGCGGATCGTTAAGTTCGCCCGCTAACACCTCTGCAACATGACGGCAGGCGATGTTGCGACCCTGGCGGCGAAGCTTGCCGGCCATGTTCATGAGGCAGCCCAGATCGCCTGCGAGCAGTAGATCGGGTTCGACGCCTGTAACGTTGGCTGTTTTCTTTTCGACCATGGCATTTGAGATGTCGGGGAACTTGACGGAAAACGTGCCGCCGAACCCGCAGCACGTCTCGCAGTCTGGCATCTCGATCAGCTCGAGGCCCTTGATCGACGTCAATAGACGGCGGGGCTGGTCCTTGATTTTAAGTTCGCGCAAGCCCGAACAGCTATCGTGATAGGTGACGCGGCCTTGGAATTTACCCGGTGCTGTGGTCATGGCCCGCTCATCGGCGAGGAATGAAACCAGTTCGTGAACCCGGCCGGCGAAATTTTCGGCCTTACCGCTCGCGGTCCCGGCGAGTAATTCGGGGTAGTGCTTTTTCAGCATGCCGGCGCACGAGCCTGATGGCGCGACGATGAAATCGCAGCCGTCGAAGGCTTCGATTGTCTGCTCGGCGAGTTTTGCAGCCGTCGCGCGGTCGCCGGAATTGTAGGCGGGCTGTCCGCAGCAGGTCTGGCGTTCCGGAACGACGACGTCGCAGCCGGCGGCTTCGATAAGGCTTGCGGCTGCAAATCCGACAGAGGGGCGGAACATGTCGACGAGGCAGGTGACGAACAGGCCGACCCTGGGTCTGGTATTGGGCGCTTTTGCGCTGCTGGGAGTGGGCGACTGATCGTGAGCCACTGACGGGTCCTTCGCGAATGGAGTGTGCCGTTTCAGCCGGTGTGACTGAGGGCTGGCTACATTGAGGCTTACGCATACATTCAAAACGGGGCAAGTCTGACGGACAAGGCGAGGCAGGTCCGGCAGATAACATGCCTCTTTGTGTCAGGTTGTTTGAAGATGTGCTGGCAGATAGCCTGCGGCGTTGAAAATCCTGATTTTATCGAGGCGACGGGACTTTATTTTATGAGCGATGCCGACAGCCGTGAGCCGCAAGCCAAGCCGGGCGGCCTATCGCCCAATGCGCACAAAGAACCAGCGCAGAGGCTGAATGCGCTGGGGATGGTCGAGCATGAGGAACGCGCCAGCGTACTGGGAGAACTTCATGCCCGCCCGCTGCTTTCGCTCTCGGTTCCGCGACGGATCTATCACTTTGCCTTCATGACGAGCGAAGATGCCGCGCAAGAGGACCGCGTCAGCATCGAGGCGCTCGCCAAATCCCGAGGCGTGCCGCCGCCCGCGGCGGGGGCCAAGTTCCATCGCTTCGATTTCGGCCCGTGGGATTTGCGCTGGGAGCAGCACACGGAATTCACGACGTATACCTGGTCGACAAGTAGGGATGGGGAGAAGCCCTTTGAGAAAGGGAACCCGATCAAGGATGGCGAATTTTCCTTCACCTATCCCGGCCCGCTGATCGTCGCGGTGCATATGTCTGTCATCGAAGGCGATCTGCCGGTCAGCAAGATGGCTGCAATGCTGTCGTCGCAGGGGTTGTGCGTGATCGAGGCATCGGAAGGGCAGGCGCGCGTGGCGACCGACTTCCTGGTCGACCCCAACGGCTTTACTAGGTTCCTGATCGAATCCAGGGGGATGTCCGAGCGGCGAACGGGGCGGCTTGCCCAGCGTGTGCTGGAAATAGAAACCTACCGGACGATTGCCTTGCTGGGGCTGCCACTAGCGCGCAAGGTCGGCCCGGTTCTGGCGAAAATGGAACGAGAACTGTCGGGGATAACGTCCGACATTGCGCATGCCCGCGAGAACGCGAAGAGTGAGGCTTTACTGCTGCGACTTGGCGAACTGGCAGCGGCGATCGAAGCGCAATCGGCGCAGACAGGTTTTAGGTTCGGGGCCACGCGGGCCTATCACGACCTCGTCTACAGCCGGTTGGAGCTCATCCACGAAAAACCCGTTGGCGATAATATTTCAATTTCGGCGTTCTTCGACCGAAGGCTGGTGCCGGCTATCGAGACTTGCAATGCCGTTGACGCGCGTCAGGAGCGCGTTTCGGGGCAGATCGCACGGGCTGCGGACATGTTGAGGACGGGCATTCAATTCGATCTCGAGCAGCAGAACCGCAGCCTACTGCAGTCGATGGACAGGCGGGCCAAATTGCAGTTGCGATTGCAGCAGACGGTTGAAGGGTTGTCGGTGGCTGCGATCAGCTACTACGTCGTCGGGCTGATCACGTATTTGGCCAAGGGGCTGGCGGAGGCCGGCGCGCTGCCTCCTTCGATTACACCGGGGATCGTGACCGCGCTTGCCGTACCAGTGGTTGTCGCGGGCATGTGGTTCTTGATGCACATGGTGCGCCGTACCTTGCACAAGGATGAACCTGATCCGGATCATGCCGCCGGTGAGAAGTCATGACCGTGGGTTAGGTTAGGGCGGAATCGCATGTGAACGGCTGCGGGGCGGTCAGGCGGCTTCAGCGATCGGATGGTGGTGCATCCGTTTCACCGGGGGTTTCCTCGCTCGGAGCTCGTACTTCAAGAGCAGGCTCCGGGGCCTTGAATGTGGCGAGATAGCCGATGAGGTCAGCTCGCTCTGCCGCATCGGCAAGGCCGGTATATGCCATCTTGTTGCCCGGGAGCATTTCGTTTGGCGCGCGCAGGAAGTCGCTCAGGAAGTGCTTCGTCCAGGCGAGGCCTTCTTCGCCTGCGGTCGCAAGCGACTTGGAGTATTCGTAGTTGTCCGCGCTGGCCGCGCGACGGCCAAGTATGCCGTTGAGGTGGGGGCCGATTCCGTTTTGAGCATTGGGGCCCAGGGCATGACAAGCGACGCACTTGCGAGCCAGTGTTTCACCGCGCGCAAGATCGACTTGCGGTTCGACCTCACTTAAAGCGGCATCCTTTTGAACCGGAATCGGGACCCACATCCGCGCTGCGAAGGCCGGTGCTGGCATGGCCAATGCGATTACGATCGTAAACCCAATGGTGATGGACGCGACAAAGCCCTTATGGCCTTTGAACTTGCGTGGTGAATTGCTCTTCGTGGAAAAACGGCGCTCGGTCTGGCGCATAAAGATAGACCCTTTTGCGTGGTGCGCCGGCCAATCGGAAATTGGGGGACAGCGCTTGGAGTGCTTGTTGTAGACAAGTTTTATGCTTGGCTGAATATCGTATCGCCACATGAAGGTAAAAAAGCCCGGACAACGACATGTTGTCCGGGCTTCTTGATGATCGTGCAACTCCTACCGGCTACTGGATTATGCTGCGCAGGGCTGCGTCCATTTCTTCACCGGTTGGTTTGGCGGCACGCTTTTTACGGCCGCCGCCGACTTTTTTTGATTTGACGCCCGACTCCCTTGTAGGGGGTGCCGTGCCTGACAGATCCAAATCATGGTTCCAATAGGGATCGGGACCGTAGAGATCAGCCAGGAACTCGATGAGAGCGTGAACCTTTGCCGGCATGAATTCGCGGCATGGGTAGACGGCATAGATCGCCATGTTGGAGGAGCCGCGATACTGCGGAAGAACCACCTGGAGGTCGCCGGTGCGCAACTCCGGGCCGACATCCCAGGTGGCACGAAGCCCGATGCCGAGGCCGGTCAGCAAAGATTCGCGGATGAATTCGGCAGAGTTGGAGCGGATGTTGCCTTTGACGCGAAGATGATGCTTTTCGCCGTCCGTCGATTCCAGGTTCCAGGTGTCCTGGGCACCTGCCGACAAACAGTTGTGACGGCTGAGGTCCTCGATCGATTGCGGTATGCCGGCTTCAGCGAAGTACTTCGGTGAGCCGCAAAGTATGCGGGTGTCGGGGGCGATTTTACGAGCGACTAGCGATGAATCCTGCAGTTCGCCGATACGGATGGCGAGGTCGAAGCCATTGCGGATGATATCGACGAAGTCGTCGGTCAGGTGGAAGTCGAGTTCGATGTCAGGGTAGCGGGATACGAAATCGTTCAGGTATGGCGCGATGTGCTGGCGGCTGAACGAGGTCGGAGCGGTGACTTTCAACATCCCGCGCGGCTTGGTGTTGCGCCGAGACACGAAGTCTTCGGCTTCTTCAACCAGGCTCAGGATATCGACAACGCGTTTGAAGTAACCGTCGCCGGTTTCCGTCAGCGTCAACTGGCGGGTGGTGCGCTGGAACAGGCGAGCGCCGAGGCGTTCTTCCAGGAGGCTGATGCGCTTTGACACGACGGCAGGGGAAAGGCCCATTTCGCGTCCGGCAGCCGACATGTTGCCGGTGCGGGCGACGCGGGCAAAGATTTCAAGATCGGTGATGGCAGTCACGGCGAATTCCTCCGCGCTGAGAGACTTCACGCCTGATGGACCCTTGGGGCCGTAATTGGCTTTGGAGCCAGTTGCGGCGTCTGGGCGCTTGGAGGCGGGATCGTCCCGGTTAAACCGTTTTTGGCTCAAGACCTTCTTCTTTCTGGAAATTATGCCGCGACTTGACGTAAGTGTGTCGCGGCATGATCGGAAAAGTATAAGTCTTTCCACGTTTCATTGATAATGGGGCAGTAATGGTGCGCTGCTGTTGAAAATTCGCTTCATGGCGGCGAGCGGTCGCAATTGGGTGGAGCGGATTGGTTTTGTTTGGTTAATATCGATTTTGCAGGGACATGCCGGTTCGCCTGCCGTGCCGCCTGTTCGGGCGCTCTGGAAATATTGGCGGGCTGGTGCAATCGCGAGCCCGTGTGACTTGGGTGGGCTGGTAGGCGGCTGATCTCTTCGGTGGCGCGCGTGGCGATTACCGCAGAGTTGGGAGCGGGCTGCCAGCTTGCGGCCATGCGGGTTGGTTTTGAGGAGAGGGCAGATGTCGTTGGTGAAGATGCTTCAACCCGATCAAAGGGTGCTCGGGCGGCGTGATGCTATCATCAAGGAGCTTGGTGCCATTGTCGGCGCGGATCAGGTGATCTGCGATGATGATGGGCGGCGGGCCTTCGAGACCGATGGTCTGACGGCCTACCGTTGCATGCCGCTTGCAGTGGTGTTGCCGATGACGACGCGGGCGGTCGCAGATGTCCTTTCGTATTGTAACGGCGAAGGAATTCCGGTGGTTGCGCGGGGCGCGGGCACGTCGTTGTGCGGCGGGGCATTACCATCGGAAGATGCCGTCGTGATCGGCGTATCGCGCATGAACCGCGTTCTCGAAATCGACTACGAGAACAGGACGGCGCGTGTTCAGACGGGGATTACCAATCTGGCGATTTCGCAGGCGGTGGGGGCGGAAAACTTCTTTTATGCGCCCGACCCGTCCAGCCAGTTGGCGTGTACGCTTGCCGGCAACCTGGCGATGAACTCGGGCGGCGCGCACTGTCTCAAATACGGTGTCACGACGAACAATGTCCTTGGCCTCAAGATGGTGCTGAGCGATGGCGAGATCATCGAGTTGGGAGGCGATCATCTGGATGCCGAGGGTTACGACCTGTTGGGCCTTACGATCGGATCGGAGGGACAATTCGGTATCGTGACGGAGGCTACCGTTCGCATCCTGCCCAAGGCGGAAGGCGCGCGCCCTATGCTGCTTGGGTTTGAGACCAGCGAGGCTGCCGGAGCGTGCGTCTCGGCGATCATTGCCTCCGGTATTATCCCGGTTGCCATGGAGTTTATGGACAAGCCGGCCATCGAGGTCTGCGAGAGTTTTGCGAAGGCGGGATATCCGCTTGACGCTGGCGCGCTGCTGATCGTCGAGGTCGAAGGTTCGGACGATGAGATCAGCGGGCTCCTGGAGCGCATCAGCGAAATCGCGGCGCGATTTTCGCCGACGAGTGTGATTGTCTCAGAAAGCGAAGCTCAAAGCGCAAAGATCTGGAAAGGCCGCAAATCCGCGTTCGGAGCGATCGGGCGGATTTCGGATTATTACTGCATGGACGGCACCATTCCGCTGTCCAAATTACCGGTTGCGTTGCGGCGCATTTCAGAAATCTGTGAAGGGCACGGATTGCGGGTGGCAAACATCTTTCATGCAGGCGATGGCAATCTGCATCCGCTCATTCTTTACGATGCCAACGACCCGGTATTGTCGATGAAGGCGGAGGTGGCGGGTGCGGAAATCCTGAGATTATGCGTCGAGCTTGGAGGATGTCTGACGGGCGAACACGGAGTGGGCGTGGAAAAGCGCGATCTCATGCGCGCACAGTTTTCGGACATCGACATCGGTTTGCAGATGCGCATCAAGACCGTATTCGATCCCAACTGGATCCTTAATCCGGGGAAGGTTTTTCCGCTTGATGCCGAGGGGCGTGGACCGCAGCCCGTGTAAGGCAACGGTAAGCTGAAGGTGACTGCAATTCGAGCGCTGCAGGCAGCGCCAAGGGGATATTTGTGTGAGCGAGACTTACCGGCCGGCGGCGGCGTGGGAATTGAAGAGCATTTTGGACGATGCCGTTGGCCGCCAAAGACCGATTGAGATTTTGGGGTCGGGGTCGAAGCGGCGGATCGGGCGGCCGACACAGACGGCTGCGGCGATATCCACCGCATCGATGCGCGGCATCGCGATGTATGAACCCACCGAACTCGTGATGACGGCGCGTGCAGGGACGCCGCTCGTGCAGGTGGAAGCAGAGCTGGCAGCGCAGGGTCAGATGTTGCCGTTCGAGCCGATAGACGTCGGGCCGACCGTCGGTGGGCATGCAGGGACGCAGACCGTGGGGGCTGCGTTCGCGTGCAACCTGTCGGGCGCGCGCCGGATCAGTGCGGGTGCTGCACGCGATCACCTTCTCGGACTCGAAGGCGTCAACGGGCGGGCGGAAATCTTCAAATCGGGTGGCCGTGTCATGAAGAATGTCACCGGCTATGACTTGTGCCGCGGGCTGTCGGGGAGTTGGGGCACGCTTGCCGTCATGACGGATGTGACGTTCAAAGTCCTGCCGGCGCCGGAGGATACCGCGACCCTCATATATACCGATCTTCCAGACGACATCGGTGTTGAGTTGCTGTGTGCCGGCTTGCGGCTTCCCTATGAAGTATCCGGGACGGTGCACCTGCCCGAACGCGTCGCTGGACGATTGGAGCATGACGGACTGAGGGGGCTTGGGAAATCCATCACGGCGCTGCGTTTGGAGAACTTTTCAAAGTCGGTGTCGTACCGCTCGGAGGCGATGCGCGATGAATTGAAAGTCTATGGGGATCCGCTCGTCATCACAGCTGCCGATAGCATGCAGTTCTGGAGCGAACTGCGCCGGCTGTCGGTTTTGCCCTACAGCAACGAAACATGTCTCTGGCGGATCTCAACTGCGCCGAAGAAGGGGCCCAAGATCGTCGCTGCCATAAGGCGCCATATGCCGACCGAGGTCTTGTATGACTGGTCGGGCGGGTTGATCTGGGTCGAGGTTGTGGCAAGCGCTGACGCGGGCGCTTCGGATATCCGCCGTGCTGTCGCGATCCATGGCGGGCATGCAACCCTGATCAGGGCCGAGCCGCCGGTGCGAGCCAGCGTTGAGGTCTTTCAGCCGCAGTCGCCAGCTGTCGAGCGTCTCATTGCCGGCATCAAAACAGCGTTTGATCCACACGGCCTGTTCAATCCTGGCCGCATGTACGCCAACATCTGATATCGGGGAGGAACGTGTCCGCGCCGATCCATGTTGTCCACGTCTCAGTTTCTCACTGCCGTATGCTCGAGTTGGGCTGCGTAACCGGAAATACAATCGATGCAGACGAACTTCACGCCCGATCAGCTTGCCGATCCGCGCACCGCAGAGGCTGAAAAAATTCTCAAACGGTGCGTTCATTGCGGACTGTGCACAGCGACCTGTTCGACCTACGTGGTGCTTGGTGATGAGCGCGACAGCCCGCGCGGCCGCATCTATCTTATGAAGGATATGTTCGAAAACGACAGGGACGTTTCCGAACAGGTCCAGCATCACGTCGACCGGTGCTTATCGTGCCTCTCTTGCATGACGACGTGTCCGGGCGGGGTTGACTATATGCATCTCGTTGATCTGGCGCGCGTACACATCGAAGAGACTGGGACGCGGTCGTTCAAGGAGCGCATGGTTCGCGAACTGCTGGCGCGTACCGTCCCCTACCCCAACCGCTTCCGGCTTGCCATGAAGGCGGCCCCGCTGGGCCGTGCGTTTCGCGGAATGATGAAACGCTTCGGGTTCAACGAACTGGCGGCCATGGTCGATCTGGCGCCGGCGACCATTCCGCCCGCACCGCGTTACGAGGGGCCCGGCACGGCGGTGACGGGCGCGGAAAGGCGCGCGCGCGTCATCATGATGGCTGGGTGTGCGCAGCAGGTTCTGCGTCCTGACATCAATGATGCCACGATCCGGCTGCTGGCGCGGCGCGGCGTAGACGTCGTTGTTGCTCCCGGCGCTGGCTGCTGCGGCGCGCTTGTTCATCACATGGGGCGCGAGGCCGAGGCGCTCACTCAGGCCAAAGCGAATATCGATGCGTGGGAAAAGGAGATCGCCCGCGATGATGTTGATGCGATTTTGATCAACGCTTCGGGCTGCGGCACGACCGTCAAGGACTACGGGCATATGCTGCGCCACGATCAGGACTACGCAGAGCGTGCGCAACGCATATCGGCGATGACCAAAGACGTCAGCGAGTTCCTGACGGACTACGACCTGGGGCCACCGAAACGTTATTCGTCATTGCGGGTCGCTTATCATTCCGCCTGCTCGATGCAGCATGGTCAGGGCATAACCGATGAGCCCAAGGCATTGTTGAAGGCTGCGGGCTACACGGTGGTGGATGTGCCGGAGGGGCACATCTGCTGCGGGTCGGCCGGTGTCTACAACATCCTGCAGCCCGAAATCGCAGGGCAGTTGCGCGATCGCAAGGTGGACAACATCCGCACCGTCAAACCCGATGTCGTTGCCACGGGCAATATCGGCTGCATCTCTCAGCTTTCTCCGGCCATGGAAACGCCCGTCACGCATACGGTGGAGCTACTGGACTGGGCTTACGGGGGGCCGGTGCCGCGCGGGCTGGGCAAGCTTGCCGAATTTGTCTCCGATGTGCCTGAGCCTCGCCGTAAGCCGGAAGAATTCATCGCGGTTTGATCGTGCGGTGGGCGTTGTTGGGATTTTGTCGATCTTGCCGATTTGCTGTTTGCGGCGTCAAACTTTATCCAGTGGTCAGTTTGCAATCGTCTAAGCCAGAAACTTCATGCTGCTGACCATCACAACGACGCATCGGCCGGCCACCGACCTTGGCTACCTAGTGCACAAGAACCCAGGGCGCCTGCACGAGGCCGAGCTCGGTTTCGGCAAGGCGCTGCTGTTTTATCCGGAGGTCGGGGAAGACCGCTGCACGATGGCGCTCGTGCTCGATGTCGATCCGGTGTCGCTGGTTCGCGGCAAGGGGCAGGGCGGCCGGCGTGGCGGCAAAGGCGATAAGGGTCTGCTCGATCAGTACGTCAACGATCGGCCGTATGTTGCTTCGTCGTTCCTTTCGGTGGCGATTGCCAAGACGCTGCGCAATGCGCTGGGCGGGTCGTCGAAGGAGCGCCAGTCGCTGGCGGATACGCCCATCGCGCTTGAAGCGTGCGTGCTGCCTTTGCCAATTCGCGGATCGGAGGGGCTGATTGGGCGGCTTTTCGAACCGCTTGGGTATGACGTCACGGTCGAGCCCATCGCGCTCGATGCCGAACTGTCGTATCTGGGGCCCGACTGGGAGCGCAGCCCTTATGTCTCGTTGAAACTCAGCGGAACGTGCAGGCTGCGTGACCTGCTTGCGCATCTTTACGTGCTGATCCCGGTGCTCGACAAGCGCAAGCACTACTTCGTCGACCGGCAGGAATTGGAAAAGCTGCTCGCCAAGGGTGAGGGCTGGCTTGCCGCCCACCCCGAGCGTGAATTGATCGCCAACCGGTACCTCCGGTTCAAGCGGTCGTGGACGCGCGAAGTTCTCGCGCGGCTGGCCGATGATGCGCTTGCTCCTGAGGAGGAATTCGGTGTCGAGACGGAAGGCGCGGCATCAGAAACGCTCCCGATCGCTGAATCAAAGAAAGATGCCGCCGAGGCTGAATTGGAAAAGCCGATCCGGCTGCATGACCAGCGGCTCGATATGGTTGCGGGTGTCTTGAGGGATGTCGGAGCCCGCAGGGTGGTCGATCTGGGGTGCGGGTCTGGCAAATTGCTGCAACGCCTTTTGTCGGAGCGGCAGTTCAGCGAAATCCTGGGCGTGGATGTCTCGAGCCTCAGTCTGGAGGCTGCCGAACGGCGGCTGAAACTGGACCGCATGAGCGAGCGAGAGCGCAGACGCATTCGGCTCGTGCAAGGTGCTTTGACGTATCGTGACCGGCGCATCGAGGGGTTCGATGCGGCTGCTCTTGTCGAAGTCATCGAACATCTCGATCCCGACAGACTGGCTGCAATGGAACGGGCTGTGTTTGAATTTGCCAAGCCGGATGTGATTGTCGTGACGACGCCGAACGGGGAATACAACGCAAAGTTCGAAGGCTTGCAGCCGGGCGAATTGCGTCATGCCGACCATCGTTTTGAATGGAGCCGGGCTGAATTTTCCGGCTGGGCGGAGCCCGTTGCCGCGCGCTTCGGCTATGAGGTGCAGTTCCAGGGTATCGGCGAGGAGGACGATGCGCTCGGTGCGCCGTCGCAGATGGCGGTCTTTACTCGGGTCCATGCGCAAGCGGTTTCAAGTCCTGCTGGGGTGAGTGCGCAATGAAAATCACCATCCCCGATTTCTGCCTCGTGTTGATGGTCGGCACGTCAGGCTCTGGCAAATCTACGTTTGCTGCACGCCACTTTGCACCTTCCGAAATCGTCTCGTCGGATCAATGCCGGGGGATCGTCAGCGACGATGAAACCGACCAGGAGGCAACAGAGGATGCCTTCAAGCTCGTACATTTCATCGCGGGGACGCGCCTGCGGCGGCGCAAGCTGACGGTCATCGATGCGACCAACGTTCGGCCGGAGGATCGCGCGCAACTGGTGCATATCGCCAAGGCGCATCATGCGCTTGTGGTGGCGTTCGTTATCAATCCTGGCGAAGAGATCTGCCATGAACGCAATGTGGACCGGCCCGACCGGCAGTTCGGCGCGCATGTGGTGCGCAATCAGACACGGACGCTGAAGCGCGGTTTGAAGCGCATCGATAAGGAAGGCATCCGCTACGTTCACGAGTTCCGCTCGGTTGCGGAAATTGAGGCCGTCGAAATCGAACGTACGCGCTTGTGGACGGACAGGCGCGATGAGCGCGGGCCGTTTGACATCATCGGCGACGTGCACGGGTGCGCGGACGAACTGATCGAGCTGATGGAGTTACTTGGGTATTCGGCACGGTTCGAGGGCGAGGGTGAAGACCGTCGGGCGATAACGACTGCGCCGCCGGGCCGCCGCATGATCTTTGTCGGTGATCTCGTGGACCGGGGGCCACGTTCGCCTGACGTCCTGCGGATCGTGATGGCAATGGTGGCATCCGGCCAGGCGCTTTGCGTGCCGGGTAATCACGACATCAAGCTGGTGCGCTGGCTCAATGGGCGCAACGTCAAGGTCAATCACGGGCTTGATAAGACCGTGGCGCAACTTGAAGCCGAGCCGTCATCATTCAGGGCGGTGATCAAGAAGTTTCTCGATGAACTTGTGTCTCATGCCTGGGTCGAGGACGGGCAGCTTGCCGTTGCGCATGCGGGCATCAAAGAGGAGATGCTCGGGCGGGCATCGGGTGCTGTTCGCGAGTTCTGCCTTTATGGGGAACGCAGCGGGGAGTCAGACGAATTCGGTTTGCCAATCCGCTACAACTGGGCGGCGGAGTACCGGGGTGAAACGGCGGTCGTTTACGGCCATACGCCGGTGCCGGAAGCGGAATGGCTTAATAATACGCTGTGCATCGATACGGGCTGCGTGTTCGGCGGCAAACTGACCGCGCTGAGGTGGCCTGAAAAGGAAATCGTTTCGGTTGCGGCGAAAGAGGTCTACGCCGAGCCGATCCGGCCGATGGGGCATCCGCCGGCGCGCCCCGGCGTGTCGGTGTCGGCGCAGGCGCGTCATGATGATTTGCTGGACCTTGAGGATGTCACGGGCAAGCGGCTCATCACGATGGCGTCAGGGCGGTCGGTGCAGGTTC
>CAYGRH010000064.1:0-12250 GCA_964352165.1 uncultured Hyphomicrobiaceae bacterium
ATGGCGAAGTCGGCGATATGGAAGACATGGCCGATCAAGGCAATCCCGACCAGTTTGAGGCGGATGCTGACAGCCCTGATGAAGCTGAGACGCCGGATGCCTGGCAACCCAACGTGTCGGTGCTCGATGATCCTGAATCGTTCGGCTACAAGGTCTACACGAAGGCATGCGACGAAGAGATTGCGGCTGACGAACTGTCGACGCCCGATGAGCTGGCAAGGCTGCGTGCGTTTCTCGACAAGGAGCTGCACAACCTATCCAGCGCGGTCGCGCGGCTGGCCAACCGGCTGCAACGCAAGCTTCTGGCGCAGCAGAACCGCGCATGGGATTTCGATCTTGAAGAAGGCACGCTCGATGCGGCTCGACTGACACGGGTCGTGATCGATCCGATGCATCCGTTGTCGTTCAAGCACGAGCGCGATACCGATTTCCGCGACACGGTTGTGACGCTGCTGCTGGATAACTCCGGTTCAATGCGCGGGCGTCCCATTCTCGTTGCAGCGTGCTGCGCGGATATCCTTGCCCGGACGCTGGAGCGCTGTGGGGTCAAGGTCGAAATTCTCGGCTTCACGACGCGGGCCTGGAAAGGCGGTCAGTCACGCGAGGCCTGGCTCAATGCCGGGAAGCCTGCCGATCCCGGGCGGCTCAACGATCTGCGGCATATCATCTACAAGACAGCCGACGCGCCCTGGCGGCGGGCAAAGCGTTCGCTCGCATTGATGATGCGCGAGGGGCTGTTAAAGGAAAATATCGATGGCGAGGCGCTGGCCTGGGCGCATACGAGATTAATGGCGCGGCCGGAACAGCGCCGCATTCTGATGATGATCTCGGATGGCGCGCCGGTCGATGATTCGACGCTGTCGGTGAATTCGGGACAATACCTGGAGCAACATCTGCGTCAGGTCATCAAAGAGATCGAAACGAAGAGCCCGGTGGAACTTCTCGCAATCGGTATCGGTCATGACGTGACGCGGTATTACAGCCGGGCTGTAACGATCACGGATGCAAGCGAGCTGGCCGGCGCGATGACGGATAAGCTCGTTGAGTTGTTCGGCGAGACGAGCGGGCCTGCGACGGCCAGAGGGGCCCGGGGCGGCGGACGCGGCAGGCGGCGGGCGCAATAGGCAGCCTCGCCGTTACAGCGAATGCTCCAGCCGATCGCGCGGTGTGGTCGTTTTGGATAAACGTGTTGGGCAATGACAAAGGGCAGCGGCAACCTTGTCTTTTTCTTCAAAGCAACTGCGGACGATAGCGCTTTGCGCCATGGCTGGCCTTGCCTTCCTTGCTATCAGCGCGCAGGGGTTCGCAAAGGGCAAGCCCGATACCAGGGGTCTTGGCGTTGAAAAGATCGACATCAGCGCGCGTGCCTTCACGAGCTTCGACAAGATTGCCATTGGCCGTACGAAATTCGGCGAACTCGAGTGGATCGGCGGCCTGCAACTGTCTTCCGCCTCAAAGCAATTCGGCGGCTGGTCGGGGCTGGCGCTGGATGATGACGGGCGCGGCTTTATCGCTGTGTCAGATGCGGGTGCTTGGATGCGTGGGGCCATTGCATATGACAAAGGCCTGCGCCCGAAGGGGCTGTCTTCCGTCAATATCGGGCCATTGAAAGCGCTCAACAAAAAAACGCTGCGGCGCAATCGTGATCGCGATGCCGAGGCGGTGGTCCTTGTGAATGGGACGACCAGCCGGGGCAAGCTGCTGATCGCGTTCGAGCAGAACCATCGCATCGGCAGGTTTCAAGCCGGGCCCTCCGGAATATCGGCACCTGCATCATATGTGCGGCCTGACAGATCCGATGGACGGATGACGGCGCTCAAGGGCTTTGAAGCGATGACCGTTTTGAAGGCCGGGGCCTTTCGCGGTTCGATCATGGCGATCTCGGAGCGCATGCATGACAAAGCAAACAATCATACGGGATGGGTGTGGGTCAAAGGCAAGGCGCGGCGCTTTCAGCTCACCGATATCGGCGGGTATGACATCACCGATGCAGCCGCGCTGCCTGATGGCGGGGTGCTGCTTTTGGAGCGTCGTTTTCGATGGTTCGAAGGCGTGAAGATGCGCCTGCGTCATGTACAGGCAGGCGATATCAAGCCTGGGGCGACGATTGCAGGCCGTGTCCTGATGGAAGCAAACATGAGCCAGGAAATCGACAACATGGAGGGGCTCGCTGTGCACGCAGATCCTGGCGACAAGAACGGGGCGCAGATCGTCACCGTCATTTCGGACGATAATTTCAACACCATGCTGCAGCGTACGCTGCTGTTGCAGTTCCGCTGGCGGCCTAACGAGGTGCGGGGGGCAAGCGCGAGGTAGCCTCGCTTAATCGGGACGGCTGCTCGCGAAAAAGAAAAGCGCCGCTGCGGATAGGGTCCGCGCGGCGCCTTTATATTTTTCGGTCATGAACCGGATGCCGATCAGGCTGCAGCGGTCTCGCTGTTTGCTGCTTCGGCTTCCGTCTTAGCTTTTTTCACATCGCGCTTGAGCTTGAGGCAACGCTCGGAAAGCTCCAGGTCCTTCGCCTTCATCAAGAAGGCGTCGAGGCCGCCGCGATGTTCAACCGTCTTCAGTGCGTGAGCGCTGATGCGCAGCGAGAAGCTGCGGCCGAGTGCGTCGGAAATCAGTGTGACGTTGCACAGGTTCGGGCGGAACTTGCGCTTGGATTTGTTTTCCGCGTGGCTGCGGCGTTGGCCTGAAAGCGGCAGCTTACCCGTCAGCTCGCATTGCCTGGTCATCGTTTCATGCTCCTCAGTGCTGCTGCCGCATTGCCCGACAAAAAAAGGGCCCGAACCGTCGGTCCGGAGATGGGCGCGCACTCAATTTCGTGGTTGGGTGGCCAATTTGATCGCTCCGGACCCGAGAATCCCTGGGTCTTTGAGGCTGGAGCTTGAAGGCGGTCGTATACGGGAAAGGGCCGGTCGCCGTCAAGGGGAAGTGGTATCTGCGGGGGAATTACGGCCGGGGCCATCTATCGTCAGGAAACGGTGGGCGGAAGATAATCGTTTCAGATCGGCTCGCTTGTGAGCGGTTTGTTTACCCCTGCCGGGCACACTGGGAGTCACATAAACGACCTAAACCGGCAATAGCCAAGGTTGAGGTCGGGAGTTTTTGCGTCCTTGTGGGGTGTTGTGAGTATGTTGTTTCCGAGTGCGTTGCGGGTCCGTAAAGGCCTGACCTCCGTCGTTAGCGTTGCTGGTCTGATGGGGGGCGTTGCGATTGCCGCTATGTCACATCCACCGGCACAGGCCCAAGCCCAGGCGGGCCACACTTGGCCGGCCCAGGTCACGGCGAAATATTCCATCAGCTTCAATGGTTTCACGATCGGCAGCTTTGCGTTCAAGTCGCGGATCGGCTCTGATACCTATGTGTTGGATGGCGATGCGCAGATCTCGGCATTGCTCGGGATTGTGTCCTGGCGGGGCCTGACGCGCTCGAATGGGAGCCTGCATAAGGGTTCGCCGCGTCCAGCTGACTATAATTTCAACTTCAAGAGCAGCGCCAATAATGGCCTTGTGCGCATCGGCTTCGGAAAGGACCGCGCCAAGGAAGTGGCCATGGTGCCTGACATGCCGGTGACCAGCGACGAAGTCCGGTTGAAGCCGGAGCATGTCAAAGGCGTTCTTGATCCGCTCAGCGCGGTCATGGCAATGACCAAGGGGTCGGCGACGAACCCGTGCGAGCGCACTCTGCCGGTTTTCGACGGCAAACAGCGGTTCGATTTGAAGTTCTCGTATCGCCGTCAGGAAACGATCAACGAAATGCGGCCGTCTGGTCAGCCCGGTGTGGTTATCGTCTGCAAGGTGCGATATCAGCCGATTGCCGGATATCGTCCGACCGCGGACGTAAAGCGCATGGCCGAGAGCGGCGACATCGAGGTCGCTCTGCGTCCGATCCCGAGTGCCAACCTTTTCATTCCATATGAAATCCGCATTCCGACGGCTGCCGGTACGGTGGTCTTGTCCTCCCAGACGGTCGATATCGTGACGGAAGACCGTCAGCAGATCGCACTGGTTCACTGATCCAGCGCTTTGGGGCCATGCAATAGTCCGGCTCTGAAATACTGCCGATGTGAGTTGCAATCGAAAAGCCGGCGTATGCGGATCAGCTCCGCGGCGCCGGTTTTTTCGCGTTCCAAGTTGTCTCAAATAGTCATTGATCGGTGTCGCCTAATCCTCAGGCACAGAGAAAAAAACCGCATTCAGCCGGCGGAGACGCTTGATCTCGCCGTCGGGCTCTGCAATGCCAGGGCATTGGCTTCTCGCGGGTCTGATCTGCAAGTGGCCAAGGATGGGGCGGTGCGCGTGAATTCTTCCATCGAATGCCCGTGTGTGCCTCCGCTGTCAGTGAAGTCGAGCCTGAGGCCATTTTATCGCGGTATCTTCCGCCGATGGCCCCGCTCATGGAGGCCTTTAGAGAAATGGGCAGTGATTTTGCCAACCGCATCAGTCATGTGACGGCGGTTCTGGGGCCGACAAATACCGGCAAAACCCACCTTGCGATTGAGCGGATGCTCGGCCATGAGACCGGAATAATCGGTCTGCCGCTGCGGCTTCTGGCGCGCGAAGTGTACGACAAGATCGGGGCGCGTGTCGGCTTCGACAAAGTCGCGCTGATTACCGGTGAAGAGAAAATCAAGCCCGAGCGCGCGCGCTACTGGGTTTCCACGGTCGAAGCGATGCCGCGCGACATCGAGGTGGATTTTCTCGCCATTGATGAGATCCAGCTCGCCTCTGATCCGGAACGCGGTCACGTATTCACCGACCGGCTGCTGCATGCGCGCGGCCGGCAGGAGACGTTGCTGTTGGGCGCGCAGACAATGCGCGATGCCATCCAGGACCTCATTCCAGGGGCGAACTTCATCTCGCGGCCGCGGCTTTCGAAGCTGACGTATTCGGGCGAGAAGAAAATCACGCGCTTGCCGGAACGCTCCGCCGTCGTGGCGTTCTCAGCCAATGAAGTCTATTCGATCGCGGAACTCGTGCGCCGTCAGCGTGGAGGTGCAGCGGTTGTGTTGGGGGCGCTGTCTCCGCGTACGCGCAACGCGCAGGTCGCACTTTACCAATCCGGCGATGTCGACTTCCTGATCGCGACCGATGCCGTGGGCATGGGGCTCAACCTCGATGTGGATCACGTCGCGTTTTCGGCGGTGCGCAAGTTCGATGGGCAGAATCATCGCAACCTGACTCCAGCGGAGATGTCACAGATCGCAGGCCGGGCTGGCCGGCATCTGAATGATGGAACATTCGGCGTCACGGGTTCGTGTGAGCCGTTTGAAGCGGAGATGGTCGAGCGGCTTGAATCGCACAACTTCGATCCGGTGAAAGTGCTGCAGTGGCGCAATCGCAATCTCGACCTGCGCACGCTTTCGGCGTTGCGGAATTCGCTTCGCGAGGTTCCCGGCGAAGCGCGTTTGGTGCGCGCGCGGATGTCGGCGGATGTCGAGGCGTTGGAGACCGTTGCGGAGGATCGCGAGATTGCCGCCATGGCAAGCGCGCCGGCGGCTGTCGGCAAACTGTGGGAGGTTTGCCAGGTTCCCGACTATCGCAAGATTTCGGGTTCGAGCCATTCCGAGATGGTTGGAACGCTCTACAAGTTCCTGATGGGAGCGGATGAACGAATTCCCGAGGACTGGTTTGCCAAGCAGGTCGCATTTGCCGACCGGACCGATGGCGATATCGACACCCTGGCCAACCGGATCGCGCACATCCGCACATGGACATTTGTCGCCAATCGCGCCGATTGGCTTGCTGACCCCGCACATTGGCAGGGGCGGACGAGAGAAATAGAAGATGCATTATCCGATGCGTTGCATGAATGCCTTACACAGCGCTTCGTTGACCGGCGCACGAGCGCTTTGGTGAAGGGGATGCGGGACAAGGAAGAGTTGACCGCGGACATTTCCGAAGATGGTTCGATCCAGGTCGAGCAGCACTATGTCGGCAAGCTGGTCGGATTCCAGTTCTCGCCTGAAACGCGTGCGGACACTGCTGATGGCCGGGCAACGCGGCATGCTGCAGCGCAGGTTCTGTCGCGGGAATTATCGATGCGCGCGCGCCGGGTCGCGGCAGCAAAGAACGATGCCTTCAAGCTAACGCCGGCAGGCAAGATCCTTTGGCGCGATGAAGAAATCGGCCGCATCGAGAAGTCCGACGATCCGCTGAAGCCAGTGGTGACGATCCTCGTCGACGAACATATTTCCGCGCCCGATAGGGAGAAGGTGCAGATCCGGCTCGAGACCTGGGTGCGTGATCATATCGCTGAAAAACTCAAACCGCTCGTCGATTTGTCAAAGGCGGAGGATGTCACCGGCCTTGCAAAGGGGATCGCATTCCGGCTGACGGAGAACTTCGGGATTTTGAAGCGCGATACGGTCGCTGATGAAATCAAGTCGCTCGATCAGGAGTCGCGGGCGCAGCTGCGTCGCTATGGTGTCCGTTTCGGGGCGTTCAACATCTACCTGCCGATGCTGCTGAAACCGGCGCCTGCCGAATTGTGTGCGACGTTGTGGGTTTTGCAGAATGCTTCTGAGTTCAACTTGTCGCTCGATGCGCTTCCCCAGCCGCCGCGTGCAGGCCTGACGTCTGCGAAAACAGAGGCGGGAACGCCAGAAGCATTCTATCGCGCTTACGGCTTCCATCTGTGCGGCCCGCGGGCGGTGCGGCTTGATATTCTGGAGCGGCTTGCCGATCAGGTTCGCCCGCTTCTCGCATGGCGCAAGAAGCCTGACCGGCCGGACGATCAACCACCCAAGGGTTCGACAGGCGACGGCGGCTTCACGGTGACGCCTGAGATGATGTCCATTCTCGGATGCTCGCCCGATGAACTTGGCGAAGTGCTGAAGTCGCTGGGCTTCCGGCTCGAGCGGCGACGCAAGGCCAATCAGACTGCTGCACCGGTTGTGGAGGTTGGCGAAAGTGCGCCGGCTGAAGACGCGGGACAGAGCGCGGAAGCCACTGGGGCTGAAGATGGCGTTATTACGGCCGATAAGAGCGATGCTGCATCTGCTGAAGCTGTTGGAGTCGAAGCCGGGCAGCCGCCTTTAAGTGCTGCTGAAGCGCCTGCTGCTGCAAGCGCCGATGCGCCATCAGAAGCGGCGTCTGTTGCGTCTCCAGAGCCTAGTGAGGCAACAGGGCAGACAGCACCGCTAGAGGCGCCTGCTGTTGACAGTCCTTCAGAGAATTTGCCACCGACGGCTGCGGTGGCCAACCCTGGGATGGCGGAAGAAGCTGCCGCACCGATCAGTGGGGCCGTGGGTGACGAAAAGGCAGATGCTGCCGAGGCCGAAGAATTCGAGGAAATCTGGCGGCCAAAGCGGCACCATAGACATGGTGACAATCAACGCGGGCGTCCGCGTGGACGAGGGCGAGCGCGTGGCGGTGACCGTCAGGCAGGTTCGGGAAGTGCTGCGGCTGTGGCTACAGGCCCATCTGGCAGCTCCGGTGATGGCGCGGCAACTGCTGCAGGGCCTAACGCCGGCAACGAGGCGGGTCCGCGGCCGGATGATGGCAAGCGTTCGCGCGGTGGGCGCGGCCGAGGAGGGAGCCGTAACGCCGGCGCGGCCAACGAAGGCAATGCTCAAGGCGCGCGAAGCCAGGGGGCCGGTGCAGGCCAAGGCGCTGGCGGCGGGCAGGGCGCTGGCGGTGGGCGTCATGGCGGACGCAACAACGATGGCCCAGGCGGCAAAGGCCGTCAGGGGCGGGGCGGACATCAAGGCGGGCGCAACCGCGATCACGATCGCCGCAAGGACGGCGGACGCAAGCCGGAAGTTCATTCGTCGGGTCCCCGGCGCAAGGGGGGGATTGATCCTGACTCGCCGTTTGCTGCCCTCGAAGCCCTCAAGCAGTCCCTTACCAACAAGGGGGGCGATGATAAGTCATGATGCCGGGCCGCACTGGTGCGCGCGATGGGTCGGGCGAGGTGGACGATAACGTCACCGCGAGCGGCCAGGACGCGCCTCCTCAACGGCTCGACAAGTGGTTGTGGTATGCGCGGATCGTGAAATCGCGCTCACTTGCGGCAACGTTTATCGAGGCCGGCAAGGTTCGTCACAATAAGGTGCGCGTTACGAAGCCTGCGCAACTCGTGCGGCCGGGCGATGTCCTGACGGTCTCGATCAATCACAAGATCCGGATTCTCAAGGTCGTCCATCCTGGCAAGCGGCGGGGGCCGGCGGTTGAGGCACAGGCACTTTATGAGGATTTGACACCTCCGCCGGTTGACGCCAAATCTGACGGCTCAAACGATCCGCGGAAGTTTGAACCGGCGATTTCCGGGAAACGGGAGGCTGGTCAGGGGCGTCCGACGAAGCGCGACCGAAGGCTGATCGACCGGTTCAGGGATGGGGCGGACTGAGGCGGCGGTGGACAGGGACGGACTTAGACGGACTGGAGCGACATGGGGCGGCCTGGGGCGAATTAGCGAATTTGGAAGGTGTTGTCGCGGACGGCTTGCGCTGGGGCGTGCGGCGGCTAAAACTCTAGCGACATGATTTGCGCCGCGACAGCGGCACCACGGGGCCGGACAAGCTAAAGGGCTTGGCGGTTCAACTCGATCGACAAACGGAGCAAGGCTTAGCGGATGACCTACATCGTCAATGAAAATTGCATCAAGTGCAAATTCACCGACTGCGTGGAGGTTTGCCCTGTCGACTGTTTTTATGAAGGTGAAAACATGCTCGTCATTCACCCTGACGAGTGTATCGACTGCGGCGTGTGCGAGCCGGAATGCCCCGTCGATGCCATCAAGCCTGACACTGAACCTGGGTTGGAGAAGTGGCTGGAGGTTAATCGGGACTACGCTGACAAGTGGCCCAATATCACGTCCAAGAAGGACTCACCGTCGGACGCTGACAAGTTCCGCGATGAGGCAGGCAAGTTTGACAAATACTTCTCCGCCGAGCCTGGCGAGGGAGATTAATTCCTCATTATTGCCCCGTTGCGTTTGACGAGGTCAATTTTGTTGCACTAAAGTACATATTTCCGGCTGCGATTCTTATGCTTGGCGCATATAGAGCTTGTCAGTTCGGAGGGCTTTACTCTTGAAAACGAGTCTGTTTTCGGCCCTTTCTGGCGTGTCACCCTGACGCAGACGTTGAGGAACTGGCGTTTCTTGGCAAGGTTAAGCGCGTGCGCCCTTCTTTTTCCATGAAGATTGTGTTACATATACCCTTGAGTGGCGTAGCTGAACAACACACGACCAAAAAGCGAACATGAGGAGCCCTGCCGTCCAATGATGGCTTTCATCGGGCCGGTCTTTGATAGGCAATTTAGGTTCGCACTGGTTTTATCCAGCAGCATAGCCATGAAATAGCGCGGACCCGAGGGTGCCCCGGCGGGGCGGAGCTTGGCCGCGATTCTTGGACTCTTTCATCTCATGTTTCTATGAGATTGAGAGCCCGGAAAGTTTGTGCGTCAGCCCTTGGGCTGACGGGCCCCTTGTGTGTCGTTCAATCCCGGACGGTGCGCGCGTATGATTTTAAGGTGAGACTCTGCACATGGCTCAGAAGACGAAGGTGAAGGCAAAGGCAGTCGGGAAAACCGCCGCAGCTTCAGCCAAATCGACGGCGACGCGGAAAGCGGCTTCGACGAAAACGGCAACCGCTTCGAAGTCCAAGGTGCCCGTGGCCACCAAGAAGAGCGCAACTAAGCCGTCAGCGGCTAAAGCATCGGTCGCATCCAAAGCTGGTGGAGTCAAGGCAAAGGCGCCGGTCAAAGCGACTGCTTCAAAGCCTGTTGCTTCTAAAGCTGCAGCCAAGCCTGCGAAGAAAGCGGCAGCGGCTGCTCGCAAGCCGGCAGCTCCGAAGAAGTCGGCACCTGTTGCGAAGGCTGAAGCCGGTTCGGCAGCCAAGGTCAAGGCTGCGACTGCCAAGCCTGCGAAGAAGTCCGCCGCGAAGGGAACAACTGCGAAGGCTGCGCCTGCCAAGAAGCCGGCCAAGAAGGCTGCTGCGAAGAAGGCTGCCGCTCCTTCGTATACTCCGACCATAACGGGTATGCTGACGGGTGCGGCTGCGACGGCGAAAAAGCGCGGTTCGACACCGACGCGGGCGGTCGCTGCGTCGATCGCGCAGGCCGCACAGTCGAAGATCAGCGCGCCTGTCGCCAAGGCCCCCGCGAGCCCGAAGGAACTGGCTGCAAAGGCGGCTGCTTCGCGCCAGATTTCGAATGCTTCCAAGAAGCCGATCAGCCAGCGCCATGGTTTCAAGACGAACGAGTACGTCGTCTATCCGGCGCACGGGGTAGGCCGTATCGTGGGGATCGAAGAGCAGGAAATCGCCGGCATCGCGCTGGAGCTGTTCGTCATCACCTTCGACAAGGAAAAACTGACCCTGCGCGTTCCGACCGGCAAGTTGGAGAGCGTTGGTATGCGCAAGCTCGCTGATGAGGCCATCGTCAAGCGAGCGATGGAAATCCTCAAAGGCCGTGCGCGCGTGAAGCGGACCATGTGGAGCCGTCGTGCTCAGGAATATGTTGCGAAGATCAATTCTGGCGATCTGATTTCGATCGCTGAAGTGGTGCGTGACCTTTACCGGTCGGAAGCCCAGCCTGAGCAGTCATACTCCGAGCGTCAGCTCTATGAAGACGCCTTGGATCGCATGGCTCGGGAAGTTGCAGCCGTCGACAAACTCGACGATCGCGGCGCAGTGCAGCGCATCACGGATGTGCTGTCGAAGAGCGCGCGTGGCCGTCGTCTTGCCGAAGAAGCTGACGATGCGGGTTCGGAAACTCAGGCGGCCTGATCGGGCAGCTTGATTTTCTTACGCGACGAATTGAAAACGCCAGCCGCGATTTTGCAGCTGGCGTTTTTTTGTCCGTTAGGCGCGCCCATCAGGGATGGGGCGGGCACACTTTCCGGAGCCTTGCGGTGGCCTGCGTTATGGGTGCGATCGAGGTTGATGTGCGCCGGAGGTCTGAGTGCCGGAGGCTGGGCTCTTTTTGAGGTCCGGTGCGTCCAGCATTGAGTGGCTCTCGATGACGATCATTGGGCCATTGCGATTGCGTACCCATCCCCGCACGCGAACTGTCTTGCCGCGCAGACTTTGAAAATCCGGGGCGGGCTTGGGCCATGATCGTGCGATGTCGGCTGGTATGAGGGCCGTGAAGTCCTGCCGCCAGTTTCTGCCGAAGTTCAAATAGATGCGGCCCCGGCTTTCGGATACGCGTCGAACGCGACCTTCGACAATGCGAAAAGTGCCTTCGTCGCCTGCCAATGCTTCACGCGCATCGGCTGATCTCGTGAGGGTTAGGTCGGTTGCCCAGATCCCACGCATTTGTTGTCTGGCGTCTGCCTCGCGTTCCAGCAGCTCTGTTTGGCAGGGTTGCAAATCCGGTGAGGCAAAGGCAAGCGCGCGACCTTCGGCGACAAGCTTTGACTGCAGCCATCCGTTTGAGGTGCCCGGCTTATCGGCGTGAACGAATACTTGGGCTTGGATCCGACCCCATCGATCTGCCGGTGCTTCCTGTGGGGCGAGACTGACGGCCTTGCCGCGGATTATCTCGTCGAGGTTCTGAGTGGCGAATGGCGGTCGGGTTAGAATGCCCGTAACGCTGACGACTTCGCCGGAGTCGAGTTCAAAGCTCGAGTGTGTGATGGCCGCAATGGCTCTGCGGGGAGCTGCAAATCTGCCTGCGCAGGGGGGCATTTCCGGATCGTAGCGGCCGGCGGCTTCCGTCGCTCTGTGTGCGTCGTCAGGCCATGACGGCGAGGGTAGCAGTAACAGTGCAACGACCAGGGGAATTCCAGCGAGCAAAGCCATGGCTGCCACCGGAAAGGTGTCCGATCCTGTTTTGGCGAATTGTCGCCGTGGCCTGACTGCAGGTTTGATGATCGTTGAAGTTCTCCTCGCGATCCTGCGGGTTGTGGTCCCGCTTTCTCGGCTTGGTTCGATTTTCTGTTTCAAGCCAGCCTGAAGTCGGCATCCGATAATGCCGAGACTTGAATGTTCTGCAAGGTGAGTGACGTGGAGGCATCAACGGTGATCACGGCATCGCTGCCGTTTTGAGCGGTGTCCTGCATCACAGCCTGGAAATCCGAGTATCCGAACCCGGCGAGGTCGATGAGGTCGGTATCGGGCAAGCCGGATGCGGTCGTGGTGAAGTCGGTCACCAAATCGCTTCCGTAGCCAGGACGGAAAACGAACGTGTCGCTGCCCGTTCCGCCCGTGAGGGTATCGCTGCCTTCGCCTCCGTCAAGGGCGTCGTTGCCGCTGCCGCCATCGAGCGTGTCCGTTCCACTGCCGCCGTAAAGCGTGTCG
>CAYGRH010000065.1:0-12138 GCA_964352165.1 uncultured Hyphomicrobiaceae bacterium
CTCCTCGATCTTCCACTCGATCGGCAGGCCGTGGCAGTCCCAGCCCGGCACGTAGTTGGAATCATGGCCCAGCATCTGCTGCGACTTGACCACGAGATCCTTCAGGATCTTGTTAAGCGCATGCCCGATGTGGATATTGCCGTTGGCGTAGGGAGGCCCGTCGTGCAGCACGAACTTGTCGCGGCCCTTGGCAGCCTCCCGCAGCTTGCCGTAAAGCCCGATCTTCTCCCAGCGCTCAAGCAGCTTCGGCTCGAGCTTCGGCAGGCCCGCCCGCATGGGAAACTCGGTTTGCGGCAGATAAAGCGTCTTCGACCAGTCGCGGCCCTCGGCCGCTGATGATCCGCCCTCTGCGGTTTTTTCGCGCTTATCTTTGCCCATCGGCCTATTTGCGTCCTGCTTAGATGTTTTTTCCAACGTGCCCAAACACTGGACATGCCACGCCCACGCCGCCAGCGCGCTCAATCAAGCGCATCGGCTTCGTTCGACGCAGCACCGCTGGCGCGTTCTATCAACTCTGCTTGGAAACGTCGATGTCCGACTGCTCCGCCTGCCCCTTGGAGCTCGAACCGCCTTCACTAGCCCGAACATCAGCCGAATCGACGAGATTGCCGGACATAAATTTGGCCGGCAGGACCCGACGCAGCCCGCGCACCATCGGGTGTGTAGCAAGATCAGGCTCGTCCTCATCGCCTCCCGGCGAATACAAAAGAGCCGTTTTCAGGCTCTTGACGCCTTCTTCGGTCGCATCGTGCACGCGCTTGACCGCCGTCATCCATAGCGGGCTGAACAAGAGCGAAAGCACGATTACCGAAATTGCAAGCTTGTAGCCCACCGGATCAAGCACTTGGTTGGCCAGACCGACAGCCGCCAAAACGAACGCGAATTCCCCGATCTGCCCCATGATGAGGCCAGCCTGATAAGCCGTCGTCCACGGCAATCCAACCAGGCGGAGAATGACGATATTGGCCAGCGATTTAAGGATCAAGGTGCTGAACACGAACAACGTCACGAGGCCGACGTTCTCCATGATGAACCCGACATCCAGCAGCAGACCGATCGCCACGAAGAACAACACCATCAGCACGCCCTGGATCGGCTCCATGGCGTGGATGGCTTCCCCGCGCAGCGTTGTCTTACCGATCAGCAGCCCGGCAAGGAATGCCCCGTACGCAGGCGACATGCCGGCAACCCCGGTCAAGACCGCCATCGTGCAGCAGATCAAAAGTGCCACGAGCGTGACGAGTTCCACCCGGCCCAGGATCGCATTCTGCCAGGGGAATTGCAGTTTTCCACGCGGCCCAAAGTACGCGATGAATGCCACCAGGCTGAGGATCGCCAGCGCCACCGTTATCAGCGTTTCCATCTCGAACGCGCCGCCCTGATCGAATGCGTTTGCGATGATCAGCATCGGCACGATGGCGATGTCCTGCGCGATCATGATCGCGACCACGATCCGCCCCAGGTCCGAGCGCAACTCCCCAAGGTCATCGAGGATCTTCAACGCCACTGCCGTCGACGACATTGTGACGACGAAAGCCAAGAGGATGATCTGCTCCAGCCGCCATTCCAGGAAAGTGCCGAACGCAAGCATCGCCAGAAACGCAACCGCAAGCTGCCCGATCACCGTCAGAACGGCCGGCCTCAAGTCCGCGATGAACGCCTTGAGCGAAATCTCCATACCGACGACGAACAGCAGGAACAGCACGCCGAATTCCGCCACCAGAGGCACGGCATCCACCTGCGGCATGAACCCGAAACCTGCCGGACCCAGCGCAACTCCCGCCATGATATAGCCCACCAGAGGCGGCTGCTTCAGCCACACCATCAAGAGCCCGGCCGTCACCGCCGCCAGCGCCAGAATCGCGATCACGAGCAGGTGCGGCAGTTGCTCTTCCAAGTTCGAGGCTCCTTACGGACAATCAATTTTCGGGTGGTTAAGGCAGTGAAAGGGACAGCGCGAACGGAACCTTTGTATGCAACCAGAAGCGCCTTAGGCCTGCATCATCAGATCAGAAATTACCCCTCGGGAATACCGGGAACACAGACGCAGTTACCCAAAAATTTGGGAATTCGTCAGACGGAAGCCTGCGGCTATTCCGCCAGAGCCAGCAGTTGCCGCGCGCGTTCGCAATCGCGAGCCATCTGAGCCTTCAGCGCTTCGAAATTTTCAAACCGGGTGTCTTCACGAACAAACGCGACGAACTCGATCGCGATGTCCTTCTCATAAAGGTCGCCCTGGAAGTCGAAAATAAAGACTTCCAGCCGGGCCGGTCCACCATCCACGCTTGGCCTCGACCCAAAATACGCAGCCCCATCATAACGGCTCTGACCGATGAAAACCTGCACGGCATAAACGCCATGCTTCAGATCAAACCCGTCAGGCAGCGCTAAGTTTGCCGTGGGAAATCCGAACTCGGTGCCCAGTTTCGCGCCATGTGTAACAGATCCGCTGACACGCCAGGTGTGACCGAGCGCCAGTCGGGCAGCGTCCACTTCTCCCGCACGCAGCAATGCGCGAACCTGTGAGGACGAATACACATTGCCGCCACCATCGCCCTGCTGGGCGATCACGCTGACGCCGAATCCCAACCGCTCACCTGCCGCTCGCATCGTCTGAGCGGTTCCCTGACGCTTGTGGCCGAAACAGAAATCGTACCCGATAACGACATGGGACACGCCAAGGCGCTGAACGAGAATTTCGGCGATGAAATCGTCTGCACTCATCGCGGCAAGAGCGGCATCGAAGTTCAAGACGACGCTCAGCTCGATCCCCTCGGCCCGCAAGAGCCGCAGCTTCTCTGGCAACGGCGTGAGCCTGAAATGCGGAACGTCGGGCTGAAAAAATTCGCGCGGATGGGGTTCAAAAACCATCACACCGGCTGGGCGCCCGTCCACCGGGGCGTCGTGTCCGTCGCCATTGCCAGCAAGTTCACGCACCCGAGCGATCAGCGCCTTATGCCCCCGATGAACCCCATCGAAGTTGCCAATGGCCAGCACCGCCCCACGAGCCGCCTCAACCAGATCAGAACGTCCGTCAACGACGTGCATGGATTGAAAAACCCCGGAATGACTTAACTCGCGCCGCTTTTGTGCCGCGGCGCGAGGTGAGCCCTATCACGCCTCAGGACGCGCTGGCACCATCAGCATCGCTTCGCCATCCAGCACGACTTTGCCATCAACCGTGCAAACGCAATCAAACAGCGCACGCCGTTTGGCTGGAACCAGATTCACGATCGTGACCTTGGCCACAACCGTTGCCCCGATGTAGACCGGCGCCTTGAAGTTCAGCGTCTGAGTAATATAGATCGCGCCAGGGCCTGGCAGCTCCATCCCGAACACCGCCGAAACGTATCCCGCAGTCAGCATGCCGTGCGCGATGCGCGACTTGAACATTGTGCCCGCGGCATACTCTTCATCCAGGTGAACCGGATTCTTATCGCCCGACACCTCTGCGAAAGAGATGATATCCTCCTCGGTGACCGTTTTGGAGAACGTCGCCTCCATGCCGATCGCGAGTTCGTCGAAAAAATATGCTTTCCGCGCCGCCAGCGTCATCGCGGACTTCCCCGTTTCTTCTTTGCTCGCCCGCCACACCGGGGCAATCGGTCCGGCAAGCGTTCGCCTGCCGATCATTCGCGCGCCACCCTAATGGTGACGATGAGACCGGGCAACCTGCAGCAAGATCTGCGCCGTACCGCTGGTCACAAACTCCTGCCATCAACCGGCAAGATATACGCGATAGATGGGGATTGGGCGGCCCGCGTCCTTTCATCGCTGAACTAAACTGCGCCGAATGAAGATGTGCCGAACAATCCAGCCCTGGTCTGGTCGGAAATGGTTAACGATTTTCCAGGCCTGCCCCCGGCAATTGCCCGGTTGCAATCCCTGTCCAGTTGGCGTTATTGTGCGCAAATCCCCGACAGGTTTAGTTTAACGGCCCATCGGCCTCGTGCGAATTTGCGCGAGCCAGGAGACAACATTGCTATGAGCGACCGCAAACCACTGATGCCGAAAGCGACCGCCGTTTGGCTCGTCGATAACACGGCCCTGACCTTTGAACAGATCGCAGCTTTTTGCGGCCTGCACGTTCTTGAAGTCAAAGGCATCGCTGACGGCGACGTCGCCCAAGGTATCAAGGGCATGGACCCGATTTCCTCAGGCCAACTCTCGCGCGACGAAATCAAGCGCGCCGAAGCCAATTCATCCGTGCAGCTCAAGATCGCTGAACCCAAGGTTTCCGTGCCGCAAGTGACGACGCGCAAACGTGGTCCGCGCTACACCCCCGTATCGCGCCGCCAGGACAGGCCAAACGCCGTACTTTGGATTCTGCGCAACCATCCCGAGCTCAAAGACGCCCAGATCATCCGGCTGGTCGGCACGACCAAACCCACCATCGCCCAGATCCGCGACCGTACACACTGGAATTCCGCCAGCCTGCAACCGCAGGACCCGGTCACGCTCGGCCTCTGCTCCCAGATCGATCTTGATGCCGAAGTGCGCAAAGGCGCTACACGTCTTGAGAAGGAACGCGCAGCAAACGCGCCGGCACTGGAAGAAGGTGGTTCACTTCTGCCAACAGCCGAAACGACAAGCGCGATCGGATCTTCGCATCTGATCTCTGAAGCCGATATGGCGGCCTCCGCACCCCAGGAAACCGAAGCGGAAGAAGCCGCCCGTATGTTTGCCAAGCTTAAGCAGCTCACCGGATCAGGGGATGCAGAGCCGGAAGAAGGCCAGCCCGATATTGAGGCGACATTCGCCAAGCGGCCTGAAGCTGCGAAAGCAGAATCAGAAGAACCGGAGGAAGCCTCGGAAGAAACGTCCGCATCCGGCGATGAGGCATCATCCGCTGATGTTGATGCCGCTGAAAACGATACCGCTAGCGAGACCCCCAAGGACGCCTGAAGCTCACACCAGCGTTCTCACGCATCAACGGGCGCGGACGGCATTTCTAGATTGAGGGCCGTCCGTCCTCCGTCCGCCCAGATCGTCGTGCCGGTGAGGTAACTCGCCTGATCGCTGGCAAGCCAGGCGACAATGGCCGCAATCTCATCTGGTCGTGCGAACCGGCCCAGCGGCGTGCGCGAGATCGCCGATGAAACAAGATCCTCGGTATCCAGCACCGACTCCAACAACTCGGTTTCAACCGAACCTGGCGCCACCGCATTGACACGCACGCCATAAGGCGCAAGCGCAAGCGCCATCGACTTCGTCAACTGCGCCAGACCGCCCTTGGAAACCGAATAAGCAACGTGGTCGGCAAGCCCGAAATGCGCGCCCATGGATGTAACATTAACGATGACGCCGGCCGGCGCATCGGGGTCGCGCTCGCGCTGTTTGACGAATTGGCGCGCTACCGATTGCGATATGAGAAACGCCCCTTTGAGGTTCGTTTGCATCACCCGGTCGAACTCGGATTCCTCGAGTTCCAAAAAACCGCTCACATCAATCACGGCAGCATTGTTGACGAGAAGGTCAAGGCGGTTGAATGCGTCATCGGCCATCGCGACCAAATTATGCACATCGAGCCGTTCAGCGATGTTCGCGGACTTATAAACGGCAGCCCCGCCGGCCGATTCGATTTCCGCAACGACTGAGGCCCCATCTTCATCGGAAACATCTGCGATGACGACCTTCGCGCCTTCTTTCGCCAACCGCCGGGCGACCGCCCTGCCGATGCCCTTCGCACCTCCGGTTACAATGGCAACCTTGTCTGCGAGCAGCATGGGTCGACCCTCCGGGCTTGAAGTTCGCTGAACGGTGAGCCAGAACCCCCGCTTTCAACACCCGTTTAGCCCGGAGCCAATGCTTCGGGCAACCCACATTGCGCGCACGTCACGGCTCAACCCGAGCAAAAGCCCCTTTAGACCACTCAACGCCAAGGCACGAAAGTGACGGCCGTCATCCGCCGATCATTGAGCAGCTACTTCGCCGCAGAACGCGCTTCCAATGCAGCTTCGATCTCACCGAGGATTGCCGGATCATCGATTGTTGCTGGCGTCTTCCACGGCTGCCCGTCGGCGATCTGCCTCATCGTTGCGCGCAGGATTTTGCCCGACCGCGTCTTCGGCAGCCTATTGACAACCAGCACGTTCTTGAACGCGGCAACCGGCCCGATTTCGTCGCGAACAAGCTTGATAACTTCCGCTTCGATCTCCGCGGAGGGCCGATTCACACCAGCATTGAGCACCACGAAACCAACCGGGAGCTGCCCCTTCAATTGGTCGTTGACGCCGATGACGGCGCTTTCAGCTACATCCTTGTGTCGTGCAACAACCTCTTCCATCTGCCCAGTCGACAGCCTGTGACCGGCGACGTTGATAACGTCGTCAGTGCGCGCCATCACGTAGATGTAGCCGTCTTCATCGATGAAGCCCGCGTCCGAAGTCGAGTAGTATCCCGGAAACTCCGTCAGATAGCTCTCGCGGAAGCGTTCGTCATTGCCCCACAGCGTCGGCAGACACGACGGCGGCATCGGCAGCTTAATGGCAAACGTTCCTGTTTCTCCGTTGGCAACGGGTTTGCCGGAAGGATCGAGCACTTGCAGGTCAAAGCCCGGCATCGGAACGGTCGGTGAGCCATGCTTGACCGGCAGAAGCCCAAGCCCAACGGGATTCCCCGCGATCGCCCATCCCGTTTCCGTCTGCCACCAGTGATCGATCACCGGCACCTTGAGCTTGTCTTCCGCCCACTTGATGGTTTCAGGGTCGGCGCGCTCACCGGCAAGAAAAAGCGTGCGTAACTTGCTCAGATCGTAGTTGCCGATCAAATCGCCGTTGGGGTCTTCCTTCTTGATCGCCCGAAACGCCGTCGGCGCGGTAAACAGCGCCACAACGTTATGGTCTGCGATCACGCGCCAGAACGCGCCCGCATCGGGCGTTCCAACCGGCTTGCCTTCATACATCAGCGTGGTCGCCCCATGCAGAAGCTGCGCATAACAAATGTAGGAATGCCCGACCACCCAGCCGACATCGGAAGCCGCCCAGAACACTTCGCCTGGCGCGATGCCGTAGAAGTTGTCCATGGTCCATTTCAGCGCCACCATGTGCCCGCCATTGTCGCGCACCACGCCTTTGGGCTGGCCGGTAGTGCCCGACGTGTAGAGGATGTAGAGCGGATCAGTGGCCGCCACCTCGACGCAAGGCGCCTTGCGTCCCTGGGACTTAGCTTCATTCATCACCACAGCCCAGTCGTGATCGCGCCCGGCGATCATCGTGGCTTCCGCCATCGGTCGCTGCAGCATGAGGCAGGACGACGGCTTATGGGCTGCAAGCTGAATTGCATGGTCGATAAGCGGCTTATACGCAATGACGCGCGAACCTTCGATGCCGCAAGATGCAGACAAGATCACGACAGGCTTGGAGTCATCGATGCGGGTTGCAAGTTCGGCGGCCGCAAATCCACCGAACACAACGGAATGGACGGCGCCAATTCTTGCGCAGGCCAGCATCCCCATCACCGCTTCCGGGATCATCGGCATATAAATAAGAACGCGGTCGCCTTTCTTGACGCCAAGATCAACAAGCACCGCGGCGAGCGTCGCGACCTCGTCGGTCAGCTCGGAATACGAATAGGTCGTCACGGAATTGGTGACAGGACTGTCATGGATCAGCGCGGCCTGATCGCCCCGGCCAGCCTCGACATGCCGGTCAAGACAGTTGTAGGCGGTATTG
Organism: uncultured Hyphomicrobiaceae bacterium; assembly: GCA_964352165.1. Taxonomy (GTDB): domain Bacteria; phylum Pseudomonadota; class Alphaproteobacteria; order Rhizobiales; family Hyphomicrobiaceae; genus CAYGRH01. The sequence goes on from CAYGRH010000065.1 coordinate 7,674, forward strand.
CACGTCGCGCCCGCAAACCAGGCACCGTACTGTCCCGAGTATGGGTCGAGCACCCTGTCCCACAACTTGTACCAGGTGATGCCCTTGGCAGCCTCGGCCCAGAACCCTTCAGGATCGGACTTCCACGACCCATAAACCTCGTGATAGCGACTGGCCGACGTCATAAAGAGCATCCTCCCGGATCTGTAATTGCAATTTTTGCGTATGATCACCTTGAACTCGACATGCGCAAGGCCTGCCGAGTAGGAATTTCGGATAGGGTAGACGTGTTGCCGTGCTCATGATTTCACTTTTGCACTGCATCCTGCTCCTCATCGGCGTGATATGGCGAAGTAGGATGGCTAGATCGCCTCCGTGTGCTTCTCCACCCTAAGGTGCATCCAGCGACAAGAGCGCTATGACACGCGCATAGAAATCTGCGCTATGTCGGAAAACAGCGGCAAATTCTCTGCCGACAAGCTTCGAAATTTCATCCCTCCAATCAGACCGCCATGATCACCGATCCGTATTTCTATGCCGTGGCAATCCCTGCCATCGTGCTCACCGGCTTGGCCAAGGGGGGCTTCATCGGCGGTCTTGGCGGTCTCGCCGTGCCGATGATGGCACTTGCTATCTCCCCGGTTCAGGCCGCCGGCATCATGCTTCCCATTCTGATCGTGATGGACATGGTTGGAGTCACCGCCTACCGGAAGGAGTTCGACTGGACCAATCTGAGGGTCCTATTGCCGGCTGCAATCATCGGCATCGCCATTGGCTGGGCGACGGCAGCCTGGGTTACCGAGGCCCATGTCAGGCTCATCGTCGGACTTGTCGCGCTGGTATTCTCTTTGAACTTTTTTCTCGACTGGCGTCCGGAAAGTCAGAACGCCAAGAGCCCTAACACGCTGAAAGCTGGCTTTTGGGGATTGGTCGCCGGCTTCACGAGTTTCGTCAGCCACACCGGCGCGCCGCCGTTCCAGGTCTACATGCTGCCGCTGCGACTTCGCAATACGGTCTACGCCGCCACCGCGGTCATGTTCTTCACCACCGTCAACCTCGTAAAGGTCATTCCCTACGCAGCACTCGGCCAGTTCACCATCGCAAATCTTGCCACCACAGCCGTACTTCTCCCGCTGGCTCCCATCGCAATGTACGCAGGCATTTGGGCAACGCGCCGCATCTCGCAGGAACCGTTTTACCGGATCGCTTACGGGTGCCTGTTTGCCATATCGCTGAAACTGATTTGGGACGGCGCGCACGACATCTGGTGGTCGTAAAAACCGACCAAGTATTGCAACCGCTGACGGTCACAACTCCATGCTCGACAATCGCGCGAATATTGACCGTGACCGCACTCGCGCGGCCGAAGCCCACAAGAGCGCGATTGTTCGACAAGCAAACAACCCGTCAAACAACTGACAGCGGGGAACCAATAGGTCCGCCGGTCCGTGGACTTATATGCCCGCTACTCAATCATAAACGGAGCAACGGCAATGAGCGTCGCCAAAAGCCAAAATGCAAAACGTCTTTGAGAGGTTTCATTGGTCATGTCTGCCTCCACGACAGTATCACTCGCACGCGTCCAGTTTATCGGGGAATTTGCCGCGCACAAGTCGATAGTCGAGCCCGACGTACAAATTTCGTTGAAAGATGCAGCTTGGACCGTCCGCCCATATTGGCATACCAGAAGATCGTAACGCCCAGGCATCGAGAAGCCTCTTGAAGGGTCTGTTATCGACTCCACACCGGATGGCCCATCATCCCCGTCACTCAGCCGCTTTTGCAACAACGCAGAGACAGACCGCCGGCTTCATCCCGCGCCCCGTCATATTGCGCATTGCTGATACGCAACGCTTTCGTTAGCGTCTTGCGCGACCGAAATAATCAAGACGCGAGCCCAACCCAACCGATGCACACCAATCATTACGCTTCGAACCTTGAGCGCAATCCGGCAAACCACCAGCCGTTGACCCCACTTACGCTCCTTGAACGCGCAGCAGCCGTGAATCCGAACCACACCGCGATCATTCACGGCAATCAGCGCTATACCTACGCTGAATTTTGGTCCCGCTCGCGGCGCTTGGCATCCCAACTCGCATGCCGGTATATCGGCCCCGGCGATACCGTTTCGGTCATGCTGTCGAACACGCCTGCAATGCTCGAAGCCCACTACGGCGTACCGATGACCGGCGCCGTGCTGCACTCGCTTAACACCCGTCTCGACGCGGCAATCATCGCCTTCCAACTCGATCACGCAAACACCAAGATCCTGATCGTCGATCGCGAGTTTTCATCCGTGATCAAGGACGCGTTGTCCCAGTGCAAGGTGCGACCGGTACTGATCGACTACGACGACAAGGAATTCCCCCAGGACGGCGAACGCCTTTCCTATCTCGATTACAACGAGATGGTTGATGCCGGCGATCCGAACTTCAAATGGCGTATGCCGGACGACGAATGGGACGCGATTTCGCTGAATTACACTTCCGGCACGACCGGCAATCCGAAGGGTGTGGTCTACCATCACCGCGGCGCAGCCCTGATGTGCTATTCCAACACGATCGCAACAGGCATGACGCGCCACCCCGTCTATCTGTGGACATTGCCGATGTTCCACTGCAACGGCTGGTGTTTCCCCTGGTCGCTATCCGTCGTCGCCGGCACGCACGTATGCCTGCGTTGGGTCCGGGCCAAGGCGATGTATGACGCCATTGTCGACCACGGCGTCACCCACCTGTCTGGCGCGCCCATCGTCATGTCGACAATGTTGGATGCCTCCGAAGACGAGCGCCGCGAAATCACTCACCGCGTGGCATTCAACCATGCCGCAGCCCCGCCGCCAGCCTCCGTCCTCGCCCGCATGACGGAAGCCGGGTTCAATCTCACTCACCTGTACGGATTGACCGAGACCTACGGGCCCGCCGTCCTCAACGAATGGCAGTCTGAGTGGAACGATCTTACCGTCGACGAACAGACCGCAAAGAAGACCCGCCAGGGCGTACGCTATCCAGCGCTTGAGGCTTTGACCATCATGGACCCCGAGACGATGCTGCAGGTCGCTGCCGACGGCGAAACGCTTGGCGAAGTCATGTTCCGCGGCAACATCGTGATGAAAGGGTATCTGAAGAACCCCAAAGCGACCGACGAAGCCTTCGCCGGAGGCTGGTTCCATTCCGGCGATCTCGGCGTCCTGCATCCCGACGGATATATCCAGCTCAAGGATCGTTCGAAGGACATCATCATTTCTGGTGGCGAGAACATCTCTTCGATCGAAGTCGAGGACGTCATCTACAAGCACCCGGATGTCAGCTATTGCGCCGTTGTGGCAAAAAACGACGAACGTTGGGGCGAAACGCCCTGCGCTTTCGTAGAACTGCGCCCCGGCAAAACTCTGTCAGCCGAAGATCTGATTGCCTGGTGCCGCGAACGCCTTGCACACTTCAAGTGCCCACGGCACGTCATATTCACCGAAGTTCCGAAGACTTCGACCGGCAAGATCCAGAAATTCAAGCTGCGCGACATGGCCAACGATGCCTGAACGTGAGCTTTCATGCTCACGCGACGACAGGTGTTGGCCGTATTCCGGCACCGCTACCCAGGTAGGAGCGGCGACCCTGAGGACGCGACCGCGCGCGCCTGCACAAAATTGCGTTCAAGGTTCAGCGATTAATCAGCGCTAATGCCTTCCAAGAAACGATGTTTTTCCAGAAACGAAACAAATCCCAACGAATTCAATTTCCGGCCGGGCTAAATGTTTTGAAATTGGAACAGCCTTCAAGTCCGCCGAAACCGATGAATCTATGGTGTGCACCTAAAATAAAGCACAAACGGTAAGACGGCAGACAAACGGCCAACAAACTGGGAGCCGACGCGGCTTTTTACACGCACCGAGACCGTTTTCGCATCAGCTTGAAATGAAAACGCGCCTTTTTAGAGCGCTCCCGGCTGTTACTCAAGGGCCTGCTATTACTTTGGGGTATGATCAACGCCTCCGGTGACCGAACACGTCACACGACCCGAAGCGATCACATCCCCAATGCAAGACCTAAGCTTCAAAGACCAACCATGATGCACTGGGCAGCAGCCGTTGCAACAACTTGGTAAAACCAAAGCAGCCGGATACCGATAATCCGAGACCCACCATTAAACGGCAGAAACCCGGATTACCGGAAAAGCGGGGCTTAAACTTAAAACGACAACCAACTGACTGGAGCTGTCCGTTCCGCTTGCGTAAGGGATTATCCCGCTAATGGCGGGTCGCGCTTCGAAGGCGCTCAATTTCCTCTTTCAATTTTAATTTTTCTTGTTTCAACCGCCGTACGTCCAGGGTATCCGAACCCGGCCTGGCCATTTCTTCCTCAATGCGACGATCGAGATGCTTATGCTTCTCAGTGAGTTCAGCGAGATGACCTTCAAGCGACATCAAGCCCTCCTTATTGAGGTTGCAAACATTGAAATCGTGACAGAACACTGACTGATTGTCCAC
>CAYGRH010000066.1:0-12137 GCA_964352165.1 uncultured Hyphomicrobiaceae bacterium
CCGAACTTCTCCATGTAGATCTGCCGGGTGCGGTCCTTGATGGCTTCCGCGCCGGCAAGGATCAGCCGCACGCGCGCGAAGTCATAGGGGTGGGCCGAGCGCGCATAGCCGTTGAGGAAGGTGTCGGTGCCAAACAGGATCGTCGCGTTCGTCTGGTAGACGAGTTCCGGCACGATCCGATAGTGCAACGGCGTGGGATAAAGGAACACCGGCACGCCCGCGACGAGCGGCATGACGAGACCGGCCGTCAGCCCAAACGAATGGAACACCGGCAGGACGTTGAACACCTTGTCCTCGCCGTTGACTGCAACCCGCGTCAGCGACTGCATGGCATTCGACAGGATGTTGCGGTGGGACAGGACGACACCCTTCGGCGTGCCTTCCGAACCCGACGTGAACAGGATCGCCGCCGGAGCATCGGGGCTGCTCTTGCCGAGAGCCTTGGAGCCCGCCATCAGGCCCGCGATCTTGTCGCCCGTGGTAATCGAGGCCTTCACGTCCTCCAGATAGATCAGCGTCGCATGCTTTGCGAGCTGTTCGGCAACGTCGCCTAACCGTCCCTTCTCGATGAAGGTCCGCGATGTCAGGATGACTTTGACTTCGGCAGCCGTACAAGCCGCGATCAGGTTCTTCGCCCCGGCGGTGAAGTTGAGCATGGCCGGCACGCGGCCCAATGATTGTAGCGCGAAAAACGTGACAGCGACGCCAGCCGAGTTTGGTAGCAATACGCCGACGTTCTGTGCTTCGCCCAGTTGAGGCTTCAGCTTGCGGCCCAGAACCTGCGCACCCGTGATCAGCCGCTTGTAGCTGAGCTTCGTGCCGAGCGGATCTTCGACGGCGGGCTTGCCCGTGTCGCGGTTTTCGCGCGCATCGACGAGGGCTTCAAACAACGTCTGGTTCGTCTTGGCAGTTGCAACCGCTGCATCGACCATAACGTCCTGAAGGTTAGCGCCTGCAGCCTGACGGCGGCGACGCCCCTTGAGGTCAGGATTAACGTCGAGTTTGACGGGCGGCAGGATCGTCACGACTGTCTTGGGGAACCACACCTTCTTCGTCTGGTTCTTCGTCATGTAGCCGAATGGCGAGCGCTCAGGCCCATCGATTCGCACCGGCACGACGACCGCATCGGCCTTGTCGGCGATCATGGCGGTCCCGTCATAGACTTTCATCAGCCCACCCGTGACCGTCAGGCGGCCTTCGGGGAAGATGACGAGCGCCTCACCGTCCTTCACATGATTGATGAGCGAACGCATGCCGAGCGGCCGTGTCGGATCGACCGACTGCCATTTGACGAGAGGCAGGAACATGCGCACCCACCACTTTTCCGACATCATCGTGTCGATCGCGAACGCCGTATGGCTCGGCAGCACCGAATACAGGATCGGCGCATCGAGCAGGCTGAGGTGGTTCGGCGCGATGACGGCGCGCGTGCCTTCCGGCGGCAGATTTTCCAGGCCGCGCACTTCCAGCCCAAACAGGTTCTTGAACACGAACATGCCGACATCCTGGATGCCGGCCCGGCCCCAGGCCCGCAGGATGAGGACCGTCGCAATAAGATTGCCGACGCCGAGCGCGACGAACAGTGCAGGAACGCCAACGCCGTTGAGTTGAAGGACAGTCACCGACAGCGTTGCGACCGACATGAAGGCGGCGTTGAGGATGTTGACGGCGGCAATGACGCGCGCGCGGCGGTCGGGCTGGGCCCACGACTGCACGGCGGCGAACGCCGGGACGATGAACAGACCGCCGGCAGCCGCCAGCAGCGCGAGGTCGACGACAAGCCGCACGCCTGACCACGTGCCGATCAGCGCCATGGCGGTGAGTTGTCCTTCAGGCGCGGCAAGGCGCGATACAAGCCCGGCGATGTCGAGCGATATAAGACCCATCAGTAGCGCGCCAATGGGAACGAGCGCCATGTTCGGACGCCTGCGGCTGGCGCGTGCGGCCAATGCAGAACCGATCGCAATACCAACGGTGAAGACGGCAAGCCCAAGCGTCACGACATCTTCCGTCCCGCCCAGGTAGTCCTTGACCATGGACGGCAGCAGCGACAGCGCGACGATGCCCGACAGCCAGAACCACGACGTGATGAGGCCGCCGACCCAAAGCCGCTTGTCGGCGCGGAGCGAGCGCAGTTCGGCGAAGGTCGAAACGAGCGGGTTCCTGGTGATCGTGAGGTCAGGCTGCCCCGCTCCCGTTGGCATGATCATCTTCGCCGACACGTACCCGAGCGCGGCAAAAACCATGATGAGGCACGCGATAAGCCAGCCTGGAACGAACGGGTCACCGCCCGCGGTCGGATTGGTGCCCGACCCCGCCATGGCGATCCCGCCGGCGATCGTTCCGCCCAGGATGGCAAGGAACGTCGCGCCCTCGATCAGCGCGTTGGCAGCGGGAAGTTCGCGGGTTTCAAGATGGTCGGGCAGGATGCCGTATTTGATCGGCCCAAACAGGGCCGCCATCGTGCCGAAGCCGAACAGCGAGGCAAACAGCACGGGAACCGACCAGGCGACCAGCGCCGGATCGCTGCTGGTGCCCAACAGGAAGCCGACGGCGGCCAACCCGGCAATAGGGATCTCGGCCAGCTTCAAACCCTGCGCCACCCGCGCCTTGTCGTACTTGTCGGCGATCTCGCCTCCAAGCGCTGACAGGAAGAAAAACGGCACGATCAGAATTGCGCCCGCAAGCGTCACGAGGGCCGCGCCGTTTTCGCTGGCGACCTTGTAGAGGATGAGAATGACGAGCGCGTTCTTGATGAAATTGTCATTCAGCGCGGACAGGAATTGGCACCAGAACATCGGTGCAAAACGGCGCGAAGACATCAGCGAGGAAAACATGGGGAAGCCATTTGTTTCGAGTGATCGAGGAAGGCATCGTGCCATCAGATGTGAGCGATGCCGCGCAGAGTGTTGACCGAACTTGGTTAAAGAACGGCTTGCCTGTGTTCCATTTTGCCGTTTGAGGGCGCTGCAACTCGCTCTCCGAAGGGCCATGAGGTCAAGCGGTAGCCGCTGATCGTGGCCGCTTGGATTACGTCGTCCGCAGGCAACCCTGCCGAAAGGCGGCGATGCTGTGGATCGACAGGGAGGTTGCAAACTTTCGGCATGTGGAACTCCTGAGTTTAGAACTATTGGCAAGAATGAACATCGTTCAATAATGGGCATGTAGGTGCTGCTGAATCATGTTCAATAGGGTGCCCAAAAAAAGCACCCGCGAAAGGTGATGCAACACATCGAAGCCTGACCAACAGTGCAAGCTCGTTGATGAGATCGGACAGCCCCAAAGACCCCCGCCCCAAAACCTATCGGGCAAAACAACCGACTTTCGTCGGTGTCCTGATTGCGTTCACACGCTGGCGAAGCGATTTCTCGCCCTTGCCTCTTCAAAAGTGCCCCGCCGATACGTTAGATGAAGGGAAGTGACTGGCGGATTGGCCGAAGACGGCCCACATCAACATTAAGTGGATCTGGCACTCAGCATCCCAACTCGTGGATGAGCGGTGCTTCAGTAGTCGGCTGAAAAATCGGAGTACGTAAGTCGTGCCAAGCCAGATAGCATCGAAAACCATTTCCGTGACGGTGAATGGCGCGCGAGAAAGTGCGAAGGCCGAAACATTGGCGGAACTGGTGGAAGAACTCGGGTTTCCCGGCGAACGGGTGGCAACAGCCCTCAACGGGACTTTCGTGCCCCAGTCGAACCGTGCCGCAACAGTCATTGCCGATGGCGACAGCATCGAGGTTCTCAGCGCCCGGCAGGGTGGATGAAGCGCTAGGCGCACAGGGCGGCAACTGCGCGATGCTTCAGACGGAAGCCGCATGAAAATCACGCGCCCCGCCGATGGTCTGCAACATTAACTCCCGCCGATAGCACCGGCGCGAAGAAATAAACCGGAAGCCGATGAACCAGATCGAAAGAAATCCAACCGCTCCACGACCGCTTTCTTTTTACGGAACGGGTGTTGCCTCACGCCTTCTTCTCGGCACGGCACTTTATCCGTCGCCGCAAGTGATGGCCGATGCGGTCGCCGCATCCAAGAGCGGCATCGTGACGGTTTCGCTGCGCCGCGAAGCAGCCCGAGGCCGCATGGGCGAACGTTTCCTTGAATTAATCAAGGCGCTGGGCGTCCACGTTCTTCCCAACACCGCGGGCTGCCGGACCGCAAAGGATGCCGTTACGACCGCCATGATGGCGCGCGAACTGTTCGGCACCGACTGGATCAAGCTCGAAGTCATCGCGAACGACGACACTTTGCAGCCCGATCTGTTCGGACTGGTTGAGGCTGCCGCTACGCTCAACCGCGAAGGCTTCAAGGTATTTCCTTACACGACCGAGGATTTGGGCGCAGCCGAGCGCCTCGTTGCCTCGGGCTGCGAGGTCCTGATGCCGTGGGGCGCACCGATTGGCACGGGTCGTGGACTTGCCAACGTCTATGCGCTGAAAACGATGCGGGCTTATTTCCCCGACATCCCATTGGTTGTTGACGCAGGCATCGGCGCTCCCTCGCACGCAGCTCAAGCCATGGAGATGGGCTACGACGCCGTCCTCCTGAATACTGCAGTCGCTAAGGCCGGCGATCCGGTCCGCATGGCAGCAGCCTTCGCAAGCGCAATCGATGCCGGTCGCGCTGCCTATGAATCCGGCCTCATGGAAATGCGAGACATGGCCCAGCCCTCGACACCCGTTGCCGGCACGCCGTTCTTCGACATCGGCTCGGAGCGAAAACCATGATCGACACGCCTCAGCCCTACACCTTCTATCCGATCGTTCCTGATATCGACTGGCTGCAACGCATTGTGCCGCTCGGCGTGCGCACAGTGCAATTGCGCTTGAAGAACGCCAGCGAGAAAGAGGTGCGCCGGCAGATTGCTGCCAGCATCGAGATCACTCGCGAGAACCAGTGCCAGTTGATCGTCAACGACTACTGGACGGAAGCCATCGACATCGGGGCCGATTATCTTCATCTGGGCCAGGACGACCTGGCTTCCGCCGATCTCCCCGCCATCAAGAAGGCGGGCCTCAAACTGGGTATTTCGACCCACGATTCAGGCGAACTGGAAATCGCGATGGCCGCTGACCCCGACTACATAGCGCTGGGCCCTGTTTACGAGACGAAGCTCAAGGCGATGAAATGGGAGCCGCAGGGGTTGGAGAAAGTTTCCGAGTGGAAATCCCGCATCGGCAATATCCCATTGGTGGCAATTGGCGGGTTGACGCCTGAGCGTGCCGACGGCGTGATCGCGGCAGGAGCGAATTCGCTTGCCGTAATCACCGATTTTTTCACTCATACCGATCCGGAAGCCCGCATCGTACAATGGCAAAAGTGGGCCGACGGAATCGATGCGCAATAACGCGCTGCGTTTTTCTTTGTTCTCAACAAGCCGATCAATTGTCGAAAAGACGTTTTCTCAATGACGACGCCAGTCTCGATGCGCAAAGGCGCTTATAGGTTTTTGCCAGGCGAGACGCTTGCCGAAGGTTTTTCGCGTATCCTCGCAGGCCAGATCCGCAAGGCCCGCAGGCAACTGGCCGACCCCACGGATCGCGTTAAGTCGGTTCACGAGGCGCGCAAGGCGCTGAAGCGTATCCGCGCCTTATAGGTGCTATCCCGCTCAGCACTTGGCGACAAAACCTACCGCAGGGAAAACGCGCGCTATCGCGATATCGCGCGCCTGCTGGCCACGTCGCGCGACCATGCCGTCTTGCGCACCTCGATAGCATTGCTCCGCCAACGGCTGATCAACAACGAAACTTCTGAACCGGCGGTTGCCTCGCCTCTCGACACGATCGAACTCGATCAACGCCTTGCCCCTCATGCCGATGCGGGCCTCGCCGCTTTGTTCGAATGCATGGAATCCGGGCCCGGCGGGGCGCATGCCGTCAGCAGGAAAGCCAACTCATCGCACGCAGCCGATGCGCCCATTGCCGAGGCGTACGAGACGCTCACGTCCGCTGCGCGTTTCCAAAATGACATCAGCGCGCAATTGACCGAAGGCTTTGAAGCAGGGGAATTCGCGGCAGTGTTTTCTACGGGTTACCGCAATTGCTATGCATTGGGTCGCCGCGAAATGCGCGCAGCTTTCGCCTCCCCCGACGATGAATTGTTTCACGAATGGCGAAAGGCGGTGCAACTCCACTGGCGTCAATCGGTCCTGCTTTCCACTCCCTGGCCCGCGCTCATGAGGGCCCGCGCGCAAACAGCTCGGGAGTTGTCGCAGATCATAGGCCAGGACCATGACCTTGCAGTGCTGGCCCTCCATGCCGCCAGCCAACCGAAATCCGTGCTGTCTGACAGACGGCGCTCTGCGGTTGTCAAAATAGTCGAGCATTGCCAGAAAAGCCTTCGCGCAGATGCCGGCAAAATCGGTGCGGTGTTGTTCGCCCAAAAGCCCGCTGAATTGCAGGCCATGATCCAGCACACTTGGGCGGCCGCCTGCGACAGCGATGGCCGCCTTGTTGTCCCGCATGCAGCTTTGTGCGCAACAGCGGCCGCGAGATAACTTTAAATCTGCACAGAAAACGCGACCGCCGGCTCGCGCCCTTGTCGCCTGTTGACCGGGCCGGGTCGTCAGCTAGAACACATCGGCAGAGCGCTCTGGGAAATCTACCCGGACGGCATTGATCAATTCACACCCGCGGGGTCGCGGCCCGCAGGCTGATCCGCTATGCTTGGTTTTGCGTTGCAAAACGTGTTGGAGGCAAGAAATGAACGAAATGAAAACGACCAACGCGTTTGAACCGGCGCATGGGGTGCTGCCGGATGGCCATCCTCCGGTGAATTACGGGAAGATCGGCATACTTCTACTGAACCTTGGGACGCCCGACGGTACCGGCTATTGGCCAATGCGGCGCTACCTCAAGGAATTCCTGTCCGACCGCCGCGTGATCGAAGTACCACAATGGCTGTGGTGGCCGCTCCTCAACCTCGTCATCCTCACGACACGCCCGGCCCGCAAGGGCAAGGATTATGAGACCATTTGGAACCACGAACGCGATGAAGGTCCACTGAAGACGATCACCCGCAGTCAGGCCGAGCAACTCGCCGATCGGTTGAGCGCCCACGACAACATTATCGTCGACTGGGCGATGCGCTATGCCAACCCATCGACCGAGAGCCGTATCCGGTATCTCCAGGAACAGGGTTGTGAGCGCATTCTGCTGATCCCGATGTATCCCCAGTACGCAGCCGCTACAACTGCCACGGCCTGTGACGAGGCATTCCGCGCCTTGATGAAGCTGCGCTGGCAGCCATTTGTGCGGGTCGCGCCAAGCTACCATGACGATCCGGCCTATATTGATGCCCTCGCCCGGTCGATGGAAAAGAACTTGGCAAAACTCGATTTCAAGCCCGAGAAAATCATCGCGACATTTCACGGCATGCCCGAAAAATATCTGCAAAAGGGCGATCCGTACCATTGTCACTGCCAAAAGACGTCACGTCTCTTGCGCACGCGCCTGGGCTGGGCGGAAGACGACTGGCTCACCACTTTCCAGTCGCGATTCGGAAATGATGTGTGGCTGCAGCCTTATACCGACGAGACGGTAGGTCGATTGGCCAAGGAAGGCGTCAAGAGCCTCGCCCTCGTCGCGCCGGGATTTTCAGCAGACTGCCTGGAAACACTCGAAGAGCTGGATGGCGAAAATCGCGAGATATTCGAACATGGCGGAGGCGAGAAATTCGCTTATTTGCCTGCCCTGAATGCGTCAGAGGAAGGTATTGCGGTTATCGAAAGTATAGCCCGCCGGGAATTGATGGGTTGGATCTAGCGCTTGGACGGCAACAGTAATCTGTCTCGAATTGAGAATTTAAAAAGGCGGCCAAAAGTGCCGCCTTTTATGCATTTTCGGGGTTCAATTGCGAATACGCTAATGAATTGACAACCATTCATTAACCGAGTCTTTGCACTCACGACTTAAAACTGCCTACAGAACGACCACATATAGTCACAAGGGAAAGCATAAGTGCTTTTACGGTTGTCTTGTGTGGTCCAGTTTCAATTGGCAGGTTTGGGCAAGAAATAAACTGCTCGAAGGCGCCCCGTTCTGGAGAAAAAGAAATGTTTGGTGGTTTCGAGCTTTTTGGCCCGATCCTGGTGGTGCTGGCTGTCGCGACCCTCTGGTCAACAGTCAAGATCGTCCCCCAGGGCGCAAACTTCACCGTTGAAAACTTCGGCCGTTATACCCGCACGCTTCCCCCCGGCCTGCACTTCCTTGTGCCCGTCATGGAGCGTGTCGGCTACCGCATGAACATGAAGGAGCAGGTGCTCGACATCCCCTCCCAGGACGTGATTACCCGTGACAACGCGATGGTCCGCGTCAACGGCGTGACCTTCTTCCAGGTGCTCAGCGCCGCCAAGGCTGCCTACGAAGTCGATCAGCTCGAAGGCTCCATCGTCAACCTGACGATGACCAACATCCGCACGGTTATGGGCTCGATGGATCTCGACGAACTCCTGTCGAACCGCGATCAGATCAATGCCCAGCTTCTCCACGTCGTCGATGCGGCCACTGAAAGCTGGGGCGTCAAAGTCACCCGCATCGAAATCAAGGACATCGACCCGCCACGCGACCTTGTGGACTCGATGGCCCGCCAGATGAAGGCCGAACGCGAAAAGCGCGCCCAGATCCTGGAAGCCGAAGGCTCCCGCCAGGCTGCCATCCTCGAAGCCGAAGGTGAAAAGCAGGCTGTTGTGCTAGAAGCCGAGGGCCGCAAGGAAGCCGCCTTCAAGGACGCCGAAGCCCGCGAACGCTTCGCTGAGGCAGAAGCCAAGGCGACGCAGCTCGTGTCTGACGCAATTGCCAACGGCAACGTGCAGGCGATCAACTATTTCGTCGCGAACAACTACGTAAAGGCGCTTGAAAAACTCGCAACCTCACCGAACCAGAAAGTTCTGATGATGCCGGTCGAAGCCTCGTCCGTGATCGGCTCGCTGGCCGGTCTCGCCGAGATCACTGGCGCAGCATTAGGCGACAAGGGAAGCGCGGCAGCCGTTCCGCGCACGACGGGCTCCGTTCCAAGAGTTTGATCGTCGATGAATTTTAAAAAATCGCAACGGGTCGTTTAGGATAAGGCCCGCTGCAACAGGCAAGGCCCCTGCCGCAAAACGGCGGGGGCAATTGCCATCAGAAACAAGAAAACCGAAAACACGCCTGCGACGCAGAGTTCAAAGGGGCCTGCAGCGCAGAGTTCAAAGGGGAATGTACCGATGATGGAATTGATCGCCCCGTTGGGCCCGTGGAACTGGGTCATCCTGGCCGTCGCCTTGTTCGTCCTGGAAACGATCATTCCCGGCATCCATTTCCTGTGGTTTGGACTTGCTGCCATGCTGCTGGTTCTGGCGCTGTTGGCGTTGATGCAGGACGCCCCCGATCTGGTTGTGGCTTTTGGCTGGCAGTGGCAGGTCATCGTTTTCGCCCTGCTCGCGGTCTCAACCGTGTTCTTCGTCCGCCGTTACGCAGCCGATCCAGGCGTCTCCGATCTGCCCAACCTCAACGTTCGCGGCAATCAGTACGTCGGAAGCGTCGTCACCGTTGCTGAAGCGATTCAGAACGGCCGCGGCAAAGTCCGCATCAGCGATACGCTTTGGCAGGCGCAGGGCGAGGACGCACCTGTCGGCGCGCGCGTTCGCATCACCGCCGTCAACGGCACCGTAATGATTGTCGCTCGCGAGCACTGATCGGATTTTCACCGGGACATCACGCCCGCTCACATGGCCGCGAACCGCGCGTGAAGTGTTCCCAGCGGTACATCAAATGCCGACCGTGCCCTCCATCTTCGCGTCATCGCCGGAGCAACAACGCCCCGGCCGAAACAACGGAGATGAGAAAATCATGAGCACTTTTGCAAAGCCATTCGCCGCCGCAGCCATTGCACTTGCGCTGTTTTCATTCGGCACCGCGACCGCCAACGCCAGCCCCAACGGCTGGGGCAAGCCCGGCATTTTCGCCGACGCATTCCGTGGCGACTGATACGGTCTGATTTCCCTGACAGACGGCAAACAGCAGCCGGGTTTTAAACACCCGTGCTGCTGCTTTTCTAGCGATCCCGTAATCGAGACCGATAGCCCGAAAGCAGGCCCGATTTCCCGAAAACAGGGTTGGCCCCTCACTTGCAGTGCACGCCATAAGTTTAAGCGTGTACCAGGATGAGACCGAATGCAGTCCTCCCGCCAATTCCGCCGCCGCCGCACCAACGCTGAAATCGCGGCAGTTGTGATGCCGGTCGTGCAACTTGCCGTCTCGCTCCCCGTCCTGATTGTTGCCGCCTACTGGATCAAGTCGGCCGCGGGCATCGACCTCATGGAAGGCCCCTCGCCCCTGCATTTCCTCTACTGGCGCTGAACTGACGGCCCACTTCGAGACATCCGTAAACGCCGAATTAACCGCCAGCCGCTAGGCTTCGGTCACTTTGGTCTTGTGCGCGTTTTCTGGCAGATATTGTCGAAGGGCGTTCCAGCGGTGCGGTCTGATCCCAATGCTTGGCCTGTTCGCAGCCGCGCCATCCCGGCAGCGGCGCGCAGCGCGTTGGCCTTTGCGCTCTGCCTCGGCTGCCCGCTTCCCCCAGCCTACGCCCAGGACGCAGCCCGCCCCGCGATCCTCAACGCCTCAACCGATCCGGTGGCAGCGAACACACCGCTGCCTGCACCCCAGACGGCATTCCCGACCCGCGCCACAGGCGCGCCCGATCCGCTCCCGGGAATCATTCGCGATGGAGACCTCGGCCCGTTTCCCGAGCCCGTCGGCCCTCGCGACGGTATCGTTGATCTGCGCGGACCCACCGGCCTCATCGACGGCACCGACCCGACACAGGTCGACCAACGTCCGCCTGAAGACGTCGAAGTTTTTGACAATCCGCCGGCGGGCTTCGATCCGCGCCTGTTTCAGATCGACGACATCGTCCCAAGGCTCGACCGTCGCCCGTCACGCTTGTTCGAAAACGAACCTTACGATCCCGTCGGCGTGCGGATCGGCAGCTTCGTCTTGTTTCCCGAGATCGAAATCGGCGCTGCCGCCTATTCCAACGTCTTCTCATCGGCTGATGCTGAAGCCGACCGCGCCTATGACATCCTCCCATCCGCGCGCCTCGTATCGAATTGGTCGCGCCACGCGGTCGAACTGCGCGGTTCAGCCGATTTATCCAGCTATGACGAGTTCAAGACCGAGGACGACCGCGGGTTCTTAGTCGAAGGCCGGGGCCGCCTCGATGTCACACGGCGCACGAACCTGCAGGCCGTCGTGAGCCGCCAGCGCGCCCAGGAATCACGCTCGGCCATCGATGCGGCAACCGCCGGTGATCGCGCCAGCGTGACGACGGATACACTTCTCGCGACCGGCAACCACCGCTTCAACCGCCTCACCCTGCAATTGCGCGGAGCCGTTACCGACACAAAGTATGCGGGCGAGGATGAGGCAATTCTGGCGCCTGCGAATAACGACCGCGACGTCACGCAGAGGTCGGGCACGCTGCGCGCCTCATGGGAATTCAAGCCGACACTGAGTGTGTTCGGCGAGTTCGAAGGTCACGATCGTGACTTTGAAGCTGCCGCAACATCTGACGGCATCAAGCGCAATTCGCATGGTGCGCGCTATCGCGGCGGCCTCGCGTTCGGCTCAACGGGCGCGTACCTTCGTGGCGAGATCGCGCTTGGTTACGCGCGCCAGGACTACGGCGATGTCCGGCTGATCGATGTCGATGGCGTAATCCTGGACGCCAACCTCGCCTGGCGCATGAATGCGCTGACAAGTCTGCTCTTCACGGCCAGCTCGGATATCAGCGATACGACGACGGCCGGATCATCCGGCGTTCTAGAACGCCGCTTCGGGCTGGAAGCGCGTCATGCCTTCCGCACGCACCTCATCGGATCGGCCGGCCTTGGCATGGCCAAGCGCGATTATTCCGGCATCGATATCGATGAGACGCAGTACGACATCACGCTCGGGCTTGATTATTACCTAGGCCGCGACACAGCCATCCTTGCGCGTTACCAGCACACAGCGTTCCTGTCCGACTTCATCGATGGCGATTACACGGCAGACGAATTCCGGATTGCACTCCGGCTCCGCCGTTAGCGATACGAGGCTCGGCTAGTATGCATTCGAGGCCGCCCGCCGCGTTGAGAGTTTATCCGGTTGCCTTCAAG
>CAYGRH010000067.1:0-12131 GCA_964352165.1 uncultured Hyphomicrobiaceae bacterium
TCTTGACGCAACCTGGGATAGTGCCTTTTACGAAAAAGCGTTGTCCGGAGCTCGCGCGGTTCCTCGACGACTGCTGCACGTCCCCGCTCGCCTTCGAAGGCGACCAACCGAATGCGCACTCAGCGCACAATCACATTCACTTGTGGTCGCTGGAATGGTGGGCCGACCATCACAAATGGATCGACCTCGACTACCGCGTTGCCTTCGTCGAGCAGATCTTCGCGGCCTGGCGCGGTCGCCTCAAAGGCCTGCCGCCATATAGCGACGCCGGCTACCGCTTCTATCTCTATGAGGACATGGCACCAACGATTTCGGTTGTCGCAGAAACACCGGAAGGCTTCCCCTACCCTGGCGAACCGGAATTCGTTTCAAGCCCCAGCGAGATCATGGCCCATTACATCGACCGGAGCTGGAGCGCGAATTTCGAAATCCTCCCCTGGGAAGTATCTCGCGAGCGCATCCTCTCCACGATCGAAGCGAATTCCGGCTCCATTGGCAAACCCAGCGCCACAGCTCTCGGCCTCAAGACAGGTCGCCTGCGCACACTGATCGAACAGATGATGCTGGACCGTGAAGTCAACCAAATCCGCAAACGCTTCAAGCGCCGTCCGGCAAAATTCCGCGAAGATGAAGACCCGCCTTATCGCTATCATATCTACGAAAAGAAATTGCCTGCGCGATATCGCTGACGACATTGCGAATTCAAAGAGACATTGATTGCGCTAAATAGACAAAACCCTTGCCGACCATATTTTCCACGAATTGCGGTGGCGAAATGAAACCATCGATTGATTCGGCGGGGAGGCCGGAAACAGGGGGACGTAATGTCAAATCCAAACAACTGCATGCAAAAGTTGCATGAGCGATTAGACAAAGTCGCAAGCCGCGAGCAACTCTTGATTGAAGCCTTAAGCGAGGCGCTCAGCAACGCAGACCGCAAGCTGCTCGATGATGTTCGCTCAGTCACCATCGAGCACGAGGCCCGCCGCGCTGTGATACTGACGGAGCTGCAGACACTGGCCGCCCGCATCGGCGCATTCCCGGCATCAGAGGATCCCTTCCCCATGATCGAGGATGACGCTCTCGACCTCCCTTACATTACCCACCACGAGGACGAACCGCCCCCGCCGCCGCCCTCGAACGGTGCGGACTGGCGCAAGGCTGCCGAAAACATCCGCGATGATCTGGCCTTTGCAATCGGCCCGAGACGGGTCGCCTCCTAAGGCTGCCCCTGGCATCTTAAGGCGAACAAAGGCTCGCCATAAGCTCGCAATCAAAACGGCGGGCTGCGATGGGGTCTCCTCGCAGCCCGCCGTTTTTTGCCTCTAATCGCTGCACTCGCCTAGGGTTTGCTTACCGAGGTGAGCACCACCTTGTAGCAACCTATGTCCGCCAAGGGTGTGCCGGCAGATCGCAAACACCGCAAACCTTCACGCCCGCATCGGCGACTTTACGGTCGTTTTCAACCGAACTGCCGCTGACGCCGATTGCACCGATCAGCACGCCGTCCGCATCTACGATGGGCAACCCGCCAGGAAACGTAATCAGGCCGTCGTTGGAATGCTCGATCCCGAACAGCGGACCGCCGGGCTGGGAAAGCGCGCCTATCTGATCGGTCGGCATGCCGAAGTAAAGCGCCGTCTTCGCCTTCTTGATCGAGATATCGATAGAGCCCACCCAGGCATCGTCCATCCGCAGGAACGCCTTCAGGTTTCCACCCGAATCCACGACCGCAATACACATCTGCGTCTTGATTTTCTGAGCCGCCTTGCGGGCTGCAGCAATGATCTTCTGGGCATCATCAATCGTGACGTGCATGAGCGTTTCCTTCTTTCTGTTTAATCTCGTTGGTGTCGTTGGCGCCGGATCATAAACCCTGGAAACGGCGCGCTCTGGCCCCTCTTCATCCGTGGACGGACGCAGCCCGCACCCATCCATACCGCCATCAAGACTGCCTGACACTCATTATGAGTGCGCGGATCGCCGAACGACACACGTCGCAATTGCCGGTATTTTCCGACAAGTCGGGAAACGCGGGAAAGTCCCTGCCGGTTCCCTTGCCTGACTGGCCTTCGCGCCAACCTGTGCCACACTGTTCAAACGTTCATCCAGGGCCGTTGAACCACACGCCGGACTTTGCAGACGCGATCAGTGGCGGATCATCAATGAAACGGCTTGGCGACGGAACTGCGAAAGGAACGACACAATGGGACCGATCATTTACACACTGACGGCATTGTTCGCCGCGCTGACGATCTTTTCCGAGCCCGTGCAAGCGCAGCGGTCGGGACCCACAAAATGGGAACAGCGCGAAGCCGACTGCGCGACCCGGCCCACCCCATCGGAACGCGAGATCTGCTTGGATCGCGACCTGACCCGCAAGGATGGCGTGCTGAACGAGGTCTATCAGGACGTGCGCCGTAGACTCAGCTCTTCGGATTTCGCCATCCTGCGCGATGAACAACGCGACTGGCTCCGCGAACGCAACACCTGCGGATCAAACACCCGCTGCCTCGCCGATGCTTACACCGACCGCATCGCTCTCCTCGAGCAACTGCTTGAGAACGTAGACAACCCGGGCAAGAGCCACGTCGAAATCGGATGCGACGGTCCCGGGCAAACCTTCATCGATGGCGAATGCAGAACGAATTACGCCGGTGCATCCAGAAACGAGCCTAAACTGCACCCGACATGCAGTCTCTGGGGCACTGTCAGATCGTTAGAATCGCGCACGCCCCTGACAGTTACCTTCACCAACACATCTGATGGTTATCGCGGCGTGATGTGGCTCAACTTCGAGGGCACCCCCGTCGAATACACAAACCTTGAGCAAGGCCAATCCTATACGGTGACGACCTACCTCACGCACCCCTGGATGTTCACCGACGGCCCTGGCAACTGCATGCAGATTTATGTCCCGAAGCCCGGCGATACGCGCTTTGAGATTTCAGCGCCAAGCCCCGCCTTCGGTCCGGGCAACGACTGAACACTACCGGACCGAAAATCGGCTTAGTCTGCCCGACTCAGGGGTTGCCACTTCCCGTAGATCAGCGAGCGCCAGACCCACTCAAGCGGGCCGATGCGATAATGCTGCAGGTAGATGTTGCTGGCGATGATCTGGAACGCCCACACACCTAGACAGACGTAGACGAGCTGGTAGCGTTCTAAATAAGCGTAAAACCCAAGACCGAACCCGAAAAACAGGAAGCACGAGATCACGGTCTGCCCGACATAGTTCGTCAGCGCGAGCCTGCCCACGGATGCCAGATAGCCGCTGACCGGGTTCATGATGCCGGTCTTCATTAAGAAGCCCAGCGCCCCGACGTGCCCAATCGTCATGGCCAGCCGCCCCATATTGTACGGCATCAACAGCCAGGGATCGCGCGCGTCTGCGTCAAAGCCGTGGAACCAGGCTTGGAACGACTCAGCACCGCGCAACGTGCCGCCGATCAGATACCCGCTCATCGCAAGCAGCAGCAAAATCCTCAGTGATACGCCGCCGTTGAGCACGCCGAACTTCATCAGCGCCATGCCGACCAGCATCATCCCGCCGATGTCGAACACATGGTCGTAGTACATCTCCGTGGATTGCTGCTCTGCGACCAGAGGCACCTGATAGGCAAAGATGGTCGGATAATCAGACAGGTAGATTTCAACATCCTGCTCCATCGCAGCAATCGTCGATCCCCGCGTTCCCTCAGCAACGGTCTGCGCGGCCTGATCGGAATCGCTTGCATCATTGACCTCGGCAAGCGCATCGGTGATCGCATCATTCACGCTGTCGCTCGGAGCTTGAGCGAACTGCCGTTCCAACGGCTGGTGGATCGCAGTTTCAGCCTGCTGGCTTGAAACAATCCCGTTGACGTAGGTGTAGGCATCTCCCATCGCCAGCAAACTGACGCCCGCAATAAGCAGCGTCCGCGCTCTCAACTTGCGCAACGGAAACAGGAACATCCCAAACAACCCGTAGGCGTAAAGCAGGTCCCATTGTGCGAGAAGAATGTAGGCGTGGATCAAGCCAAAGCCGATCAGCAGAAGGTTACGACGGAAAAATCGGTCGACGACCTCAAGGCCGTCTTTGTTGTCGAGCTTGGCTTCCGAAAGAAATATCAGGGCGCTTGCGCCAAACAGCATCGAGAACAGCCCTCGCATGCTGCCCTCGATGAACAATTCGCTAAACAGCCAGGTCGCGATATTGGCCTTGTCAGCCTCCCCCAACAGGTCCGGCCAGGCATAGGCTCCATGCGGGAAGGCAAAAATAACGACGTTGATCCAGTAAATACCGAGAACCGCGATACCGCGCAGGACATCGATTTGAACAATACGGATGTCTGGAGCCGTCACCGGCAGCCGCTTCTTCTGCATCCCAAATTCACCTTGAGTGAGTAACCGGCACTGCGCCCCCCGCGCGAATGCGAGGGGCCGCCTGACAGTCGGATTGTTTTATCGAAGAGCGCTTCGGCCGACCGAAATTGCCGCTTGGGCGCATTAACGCAAATGACGCTAGCCAGAGAACTTATGCAAACGCAACGAGTCTTGGAATGCGGCAACAGTGCTCATCGTCACTGTCCACATCGCCAACGCCTCCATCAACCAAATCGAAGATCGCAAGTCGGTCACAGCCGGATCGAATTTCAGGAAAGCGACGGTCATCGAAGCACCGGACCTGTGTTTACCTGAACGGCCTGTAAAAATTGAGAACACCGCCGTGCGATGCAATGGTCCCGCTCCCTAACCAGTAGAGCAGAGCGTGAACAAATGCTGACACGGAACCGCCGCCCTTCCATATCGCCTCTGGAAACCCTCTCCGACCTCAAAAGCCACATTCGCAGGCTCAAGGACGGCAAAGTCGCAAGTACACCAACTCCGCCCAGCAGCGTGTCCAAAACCAAGGCCGACACTCAGCGCAATGCACGCGATCTGCGCAGCGCACGATTGCCGAGCTGACAGATCAAGCCGCCCCTTCCCTAATCTCTGCAAAATTCTATTTAACCAAACTGCTCAGGCAATCGCTTCCCGATCCCGCAGCGCCCAGCACCACTTCGCAAATCAACCCTAACTGTTCGCCAGCAGGCAAGCAGGACTCCACCAGACCACATTGAATTCTGGTGACAACACCGCGACAACCGTGCCGCCTCATACCGAATCACGCCATTTCCTTCCCTGACGCGATTTCGCGCCGTGGAGGACTGAAGCATGGCAGTGGGTGCCAGAATGGCTATCGTGGCCAGAATGATCGTAGCGACCGCTATGATGGCGCTGGCATTGTCAGGATGCGCAAACAGCAACCTGACCGAGATGACCGATCAACTCACCACCGGCTCGCTACTGCCTCAGTCGGGCAGCGACACGACCTCGTCTCATCAGACGACCACGCTGTCAGATGTGACCCAGGTTCTCGGCGCTTCTTCCAACCCAAACCGTCAGCGCCTCCAGGAATTGTTCGACATCGATCGCCGTTGCTATTCCATCGTCGCCCGCGACGAAATATGGCGCGACTTTCAGGCCCGACAGCCCGGACGCCTCGCGCCTGCGGCTTCGAGCGAAGCCGCCACGCCAGAGCCTCCCCCGGTTGCCGACCCGTGGACGCCGGAAAACCGCACCTTCTACGACGCAAATTGTAACGAGGCCGCCCAGGCGACACGCAGTGCGGAAATGCGCGCCCTTCACCTGTAAGCTTATGACTGCCTTGAACCGTGAGGTTGGAAGACCGTGAGCCTCCACCAAACCTGAACACGGCCAAGCTGTTTACACCCTTAAAGCCATCGAAATCCATTTGGCTGGCGGGTGTGATTCTAAACCAGCCGATCAGACCTGGTGACAAGGCTTTGAGATCCCCCTTAGGGTCACCGCTTGAAGCACCTCGCGGCGTCTTCACCTCGCCTCCCAAACCCATAGAAATTTACCGCAAAGCAATTCCAAAGGGCCTGCTCGACGAGTTGCAGCCACTTTTGGGGTCGATTTTACCCCGCGTGAACAATTATTTTTGCATTCTCACATTGGCCAATCCGCTGCAACGGCATGCTACGTGCGATGGCCCTTCCAACAATGGCGTCACAAGCTTTCGAAAGCCGACCGAAAAATGCTGCTGCGTTGAGCGTCCCTAAAGGACCGCCAGCCCGCGTAAAACCGCCGCGACCTGTTGTCCTGCATCGCAAATTTCCCTTTAATCCCGCCAAGATCAGTCCTGATTTAGATCCAGATCAAGGTTTGCCGTTGCAATTTACGGGAAAAAAATGCGCCTGAAACGCACGCCCGGCTCAGGTTCCAACCGCTTAGGTTTGAGCCCGCTTGCACGCGAACGGCAATCGCACTCGAAAACCGGCGGCAACGCCGGTCAAGAAATAGCAAGGAATACATCATGAGCGCCTACAACGAAGAGACCGTCCTCGAGGTCAAGCACTGGACGGAAACGTTGTTCAGCTTCAAGACAACGCGCACGCCGTCCTTCCGTTACGAAAACGGCCAGTTCGCCATGATGGGCATCGAAAACGAAGGCCGTCCGCTTGTGCGCGCCTATTCGATGGTGAGCCCGAACTACGATGAAGAACTAGAGTTCTTCTCGATCAAGGTCCCGGACGGTCCGCTGACATCGAAACTTCAGCACATCCGCGAAGGCGATCGCATCCTGATCTCGAAAAAGCCTACCGGTACGCTGATCATCGATAACCTGCTGCCCGGCCGGAACCTCTATCTGCTTTCGACGGGAACCGGACTCGCGCCCTTCATGAGCATCATCCGCGACCCCAATACCTACGAGCGGTTTGAAAAAATCGTTCTCGTTCATGGTTGCCGGCATGTTGCAGAACTCGCTTATGGCGAACGCATCCAGAAGGAACTACCGCAGGACGAGTTCATCGGCGAATTGATCCGCGATCAGCTCATCTATTATCCAACCGTGACGCGCGAACCCTTCACGCATCGCGGACGCATCACAGACCTGATCACCAGCGGGCAGATGTTCAAGGATATGGGCATCGCGCCGCTGAGCGCAGCCGATGACCGCGTCATGCTGTGCGGCAGCCCTCAAATGCTTTCCGACATGAAAGTCATGCTCGAAGGCATGAGCTTCAATGAGGGATCAAGCGGCAAGCCCGCGCAATACGTCGTCGAAAAAGCTTTCGTCGAACGCTGAGACCATTGCGTCCACCCGGTCCCGCGCATAAGCGGGCCGGGTGCTCGCGCCAACCAGACGGCACAATCGCTCATCAAACAACCGGCAGTATCAGACGATCGGTTCGCCGGGGCGCTCGTCCTGCTTTTCTCGATCTTCTTCCGTTGGGCCGCGCCCCTTGCCCATGATCGGCATAACGAGCTTTGGCTGAAATACGACAACACCGAGCAGACCAATACAGGCTGCAAGCAGAACCCCGATGCTGGTCGCGGTTGCCCCCGCACCGAGGTAAAGCGTGAAATAATCGATCACGATCTGATAGTTCAGCGCAAACAAGCCCGAACCGACGATACCGCCTATCCTCGCGACGGTTTCCATGTCCTGATGCCCGGCCTCCCGGAAGAAGAAAAACAACAGCATCAACGCCCACAGCGCGATCACGATCAGCATCCCTGGCGACATAGAGCGATAGACCGAATCCAGCGCATTGCCATAGAGCAGTCCCGAAGCCTGCAGAAATGCCAGGTTAATCAGCGGCAGCATGAGCATCGCAAACGCACCGACGAGAATGCCGCGCTGGATCTTCCTGATATAGGCCGCATAATGAAGAGGCAGCGACTTTCGCCAACCCGTCAGCAGAATGGCGATCGCCAGCACCACCAGCAGAAAGAAGATCTTGGCCGCTAGCGTTGCTTCGTGAATCTGCTTTGTCAGCGAACGGTTCTCGGGATCCGTGTGCAGCGCACCAACGCTACGACCGAATGCCTCCTGCACGCGGCAACACGAATCCGCATCCGTCAACGTTCCCGCTGCAAAACAGTATCGGCGTGTCGCCCGATCCGGCGGCATCTCGACAAGCGGATCAGGCTTACACTCGCGTACGAACTGCGCCATTCCCACGCGCGTCTGACTTTCCACGCGCACATCCTTGATCGCCTTGGCAATCGGCGAGCGCGGGCACGTCGGCATCGCAGCACTACAGTTTTCAACTTGCGATCCCGCATCCGCGGCAATCACGCTCGGCTTGAGTTCCCAGATCGAGCGCAGTTCCCCCTTGCCCAACTGATCGGCAAGAAAGAACGACAAACCCGCAAGCACGACGAAACCAAGCGAAAACCGCAATCCACCAAAGGGCACATGGCGCCAATACATGTCCGTGAATGCCACTGCCGGCCAATAGAACGCGATCAACGCCACGATGCCAAGCGTCGGAAAGAAAACGAACAAATGGCTGTAGAACACCATCAACGCGAACCAATTGCCGTCCGGGTTGAGCTGTCCGAATTCGTAGTAGAGTGCTGCTGTTGTTGCCAGGAACGATAAAGCCAGCAGGGCAAAGATCACGCTGACGAACAGGCGCGCAGAAAGTGCCATGGCCTCCCCTCCCTTTGTCGACTGCCGGGTCGACCCGATAACCGGCTTGTGTCCAATTCGGCGCTAACGAAGCGCGTTGGCCGCATTGTGACAAGCCTGATGCGTCCGAACTGCAATTTCATTTCAACGCAGCGGCCCAGACGCACCACCCCACGCCCGTGCAACCGATCAGCGTCGCCCACTGTCAGGCGCAACCTTAAGTCTCGGCTTTTCCACCGCGGCAAAGGCGCGCGATCCCAGCCATGCGGCTATCGGTTTCTGGACAAGCGAAAACTGAGCGGGCAGACGACTAACTCAGATTGACGACACTTGTAACGGCTCAGCAGCCGGAAGTGCATTTCCATCGCGAAGCCGCAAAACTGAAACCAAAGGATGCCCATTTGTGAAGCGCCAGGCATTTCTCGTCACCTGTGCATTTATCGCAGCAGCCTCCATTTCGTTGGCCGCTATACTGTGGCTGACTTTCGGCGCGCGCTGGTTCAGCCTGTACGGGTGGGCAATCGTCGGCCTCACCATTGTCATTCCCTTATCGTTCATCCTGTGGTCGCGCGCGCGGACATGCCGGCAGACACGCTGGCCTATCGTGTTGTTCGCATTCCCCGCGATTTCGATTTGTGTCGTCCAGATCGGCTACTGGCTCGCCTTCTTCTCAACCGGAACACAAGGCATTCCACTGGGCCTGGGCCGAGCGATAGCCCGGCCATATATCGATCAGTCCCTGATTGCAGCCTCCATTATTCTTGGTGCGTTCGGCATCTGGCTCGTCTTGCGGTCCGCCAAGCTTTTCACGTCGCACTCGCGCAGACGTTAACTGAACCGAGATTTGGAACCTGTTGCGCGCGTTGACGTTTCATTCCCAAGAGCCCACAACATTTCTCACGTTTCGTAACCAAAGGAGATCAGAGCATGATCCCACGTTTGAACGTCCTTGCCGGACTGGCTGCGGTAAGCCTTTCAGCATTCCTCGCATTCAGCAGCGCAGCTGTCGCCGCGCCCATAAGCACAATGCCCGGTTTGATCCAAAAAGCCGTAGGCGGGCCAGCAACGAACGCGAATGGCATCGTCCTCGTGCATGAACGCCGCTATTACAAGAAGAAGCGCTCGCGGCACTACCGCCGTTATCATCGGCGCGATCACTGGCGGCACCGCGAATCCGTCGACGCGCCGTTCACGCGATATCGCCGATATAACCGCGACATTGATGTGGACGCTCCGTTCGCATCCGTCCGCCGCCGTCATCACGGCGTTTATGTGCGCGCACCCTTCGTGGACCTCTACGTGCCGCGCTGGCGCTGACAATAAGTTTCAATTCCGCGCATGATACGCTCTTGGAGTAAATTCGAAGAGCAGCCCGCAGACCAGACAGTTGAATGTTAGTACGGGGGCCTCGCCGAATAAGCGCGGCCCCCGAGCTTTTTTCCGCCCGCCGCCGTCTTTGCGTGTCGCTCACGAACGCTCCAACCAGTTCAAAGTAGCGAACCCACCCCTTGCCGTTGGCGCGTGCAGGTTTCATTCTGCCAGCCATCGCATCGACGCCGCTCCCGCTAAACTCCGATACCGCAAACCCTAAGACATCGAAGGACATCGAGTATGGACCAGGACGCCTTGAAGGCTAAGCAGGCCCCGATCAAGGAAAAATACCGCGACGACCCCGGCGCAGCTCTGGTGACGTTGCGCGCCGAGGGCAAGCTAGGTGACGGGTTGTCATGCTCGATTGCAACATCCAAGGCGATGATCGAAGCTGGCCTTCACCCCGCGACCGGCGGTCCGGGAACGCAAGCCTGCTCCGGAGACATGCTCTTGGAAGCGCTCGTTGCCTGTGCCGGCGTCACCATGAACGCGGTCGCAACAGCGCTTGGCCTCGATATCGGAGAAGCCACCGTCACAGCAGAAGGCGACCTCGACTTCCGCGGCACTCTCGGCGTTGATAAAGAAGCCCCCGTCGGCTTTCGCGACATCCGCTTGACCTTCCGCACTACCGGACCTCTGAGCGACGAAGAACGCGCGACGCTGTTGAAGCTGACCGAACGCTACTGCGTCGTCTACCAGACCCTGAAAAGCGCGCCGAACTTCGATGTCCGCCTCGATCTTGCCTGATTGCCGTCCGCAATTGACCAAAGGCTGATCTGGCAAACCGGCAACGCCAATGAGGCAAGCAGAAATTTACCAACCTCAGCGCTCGACATCTCAAGGCCCGCAAGGCATCTTGAGCGCCATAGTTGACAAGTATCCAGGCGGCAGGGCCGCAGGAGGTAATCGTGTTTGGACGTAGCCCGAATTCCGACCAGAAATCGCTCGATCAGACGCGAGCACCAGGTGCGCAACCTGCTCCCTCAGACGATGCCCCAACGATGATCCTTCCCGCCTCGTCGTCGTCGCAGGCATCACCGGCACCAGCCGCAGGTTCACGGTCTTCAACCGTCATCGGCACGGACGTCGCAATTGTCGGACAGAAAATAACCGTAGTGGCACAAAGCCGTGTGCAGATCGATGGCAACATCGATGGCGATGTGAACGGCAAGGAAGTCATCATCGGACAAACCGGGCGGGTTAACGGCACCATTACCGCTAACTCGATCGACGTACGCGGTGAAGTCGCCGGGGCCATCCGCGCCAACACAGTGACGCTGCACCCCACAGCACGCGTTGACGGCGACATCTTCCATCAGACGCTGGCAATCGCCGAGGGCGCACAGTTCGACGGTCGCGTGCGCCGTCCGAAAGACGCAAGCGAACTGACGCCTAACCTCGACATCGCAAGTCTGCGAGCATCGATAGCCGGTTGATCCCGTTTTGAAATAAGCCTGGGAAATCCGGTCTTCGCCGCAACCAGCCACAACCGAATAAATGAAAAGCCCCTGGCTCCATTGTGGCGCCAGGGGCTTTCTTTTTGGGCGGCAGATGCTCGAAGTCTTACAATCCACCACCGATGCTTGGTGTCGGCAGGATCATATCGCAATTGTGTTTCACGCGAATATCTTGGCCGATCAATCGGCACACATTGCGTTTCTCGTTTGGGTTATTGCGGATTGTCTTGGCACTGACCCTGCTCCCATATTCGCGGGCCACCTCTGCCAAGAGGTTGTCCTGGCAATAGGGCGTCGCCAACCGAGCCCCTTTCACTACCTGATAGCCGTTGATGCATTTAATTCCGCGCGCCTCTGCCGGCTTGGACGCAGCAAACCCAAATGCGACACCGGCCATCATCGCAACAAGCGCGAACCGGCATCCCGTCAACTGAATTGGAGCGGAATTTCTCATCGGCTGCATTCTCCTGTTGTTTGTCCATCTGACACCGGCATCGCCCGCCCATGCACAGATAACCGTGTACGCATCAAACAATTGCAAGCCATCACATCCCAACCATCGGCGCGGCCAATGGCCAGGCCAAGTGCCAAGCAAGAGCGACACCTGCGCAGATGGCCAGCGTCGTAATCACTCCAGCCCGTACCGCGAAAATAAGGACGGCAGCAAGACACGAGAGCGCGAGCGCAGGGAGTATGACAGAGGTGAGCTCGGGAACATCAACCCTAGCTCCGCCAAGTTCCCAACTGGTAAACTTGCCAAACAGGACGTGCAGGCCAAACCAAACCGACAGGTTGAGGATCACACCGACGACGGCAGCGGTCACGGACGCCAATGC